>DATCUG010000290.1:0-7038 GCA_036567525.1 Streptosporangiaceae bacterium
CATCGGCCTGACCGGGCGGGACTTTGGTCTGTGTTTGCTTTGCGCCTCCGGGGTGCTGAACCCGCCCCTTCGGCGCGGGGTCAGCCTTTGACCGCGCCGGTGAAGCCGCCGACCAGATGCCGCTGGGCGAAGATGAAGCAGGCCAGCGCGGGCACCATGGACAGCGCGGTGAAGGCCAGGATGCTGGCCGTGTCCTGGGCGAACTGGGTCTGGAAGTTGGCCACCGCCAGCGGCAGCGTGTAGTGGTCGGTGCTGGTGAACAGCAGCAGCGGGAGCAGGTACTGGTTCCAGCTGTTGATGAAGGCCAGCACGGCCACCGTGGCCAGCGCGGGCCGGGACAGCGGGAGCAGCACGCGGAGGAAGAACTGCAGGCGGCTGGCCCCGTCCACCACGGCCGCGTCTTCCAGCTCGCCGGGGATCTCGCGCATGAACGGGCGCAGGATGACCACGGTGAGCGGCAGTGCGAACGCCGCCTCGCAGAGCACCAGGCCGAAGAGGCTGTCCACCAGGCCCAGCTTGTCCAGCAGCAGGTACAGCGGCAGTGCGGCCGCGTTGAGCGGCCACAGCAGCCCGATCGCGAACACCAGGAACAGGCCCTCCCGGCCGCGGAACGAGTACCGGGACAGCGCGAACGCGGCCATCGAGCCGAGCACCAGGACCAGCGCGGTGACCAGCACGGCCACCTCCGCGCTGTTGGCCAGCGGCTGCCAGAACGCGGCCGAACTGAGCAGCCGGGCGTAGTTGTGCCAGACCCAGGGGTGCGGCAGCCCGGTGGCCGACGAGTTGATCTGCGCGTTGCTCTTGGCTCCGTCCAGGAACACGAACAGCAGCGGGACCACGGTCACGCCGACCAGGAGCAGGCCGGCCAGGTAGGTGGCCAGGGTGAGCGGGGACAGCTTGCGGCGGCCCGCCGGGGCGCGGGTGCTGCTGCCCGGTCCGGTTGGGCCGGCCGGCCGGTACTGCTCTGCGATCGCGGACATCGGTGTCACCCCACAGCCCGGGTCAGCGCGCCGGCCGTGTCCCGGCGCAGCACGAAGCGCTGGTAGAGCAGCGCGAAGATGAAGCAGATGCCGAACATGATCACCGCCACCGCGCTGCCGTAACCGAACTCGCTGCTCTGGAAGCCCCGCTGGACCAGGTAGGTGGCCATGGTGCTGGAGTTGTTGGCTGGGCCGCCGCCGGTCATGATCCAGACCTGGTCGAACACCTGCAGCGAGCCGACGATGGACAGGAACAGCCAGATCCGGATGGTCGGCCCGAGCAGCGGGATCGTGATCCGCCACGTGGTCCGCCAGGCCGACGCGCCGTCCAGCGCGGCCGCCTCGATCAGCTCGGCCGGGATGCCCTGCAGCCCGGCCAGCATCAGCAGCATGGCGAAGCCGAAGAACTGCCAGGTCAGCACCACGATCATGGTGTAGATGACCAGGTGCAGGTTGGCCAGCCAGAGCTGGGTCAGCCCGCTCAGGCCGGTCAGCTTGAGCACCTGGTCCACGAACCCGCCCGGCTGGAGCAGCAGCAGCCACATCACCGCGGTGGTGGCGTAAGGCAGCACGAACGGGGCGAAGACCAGGGTGCGCAGCGCGGTGCGGCCCCAGATGCGCCGGTTCAGCAGCAGGGCCATGCCCAGGCCGAGCGGGAGCTGGATGAGGATCGACGCGGCCACGATGATCAGGTTGTGGCCGAACGCCTGCCGGAACACCGGGTCCTCCAGGACCAGCCGGTAGTTGTACAGCCCGGCGAAGCTGCCCAGCGGCCCGAAGCCGGTCCACTTGTACATGCCGTCGTAGGCGGCCAGCACGATCGGCAGCAGCGCGAACCCGGCGAACAGCAGCAGGGCCGGGCCCAGCAGCAGGGTCAGCTCGGCTTTGCGGCGCAGCCCGGGCCCGCGGAGCCGGCGGCGGGCCCGGGCTGCGGGGCCGGCCGGGACCGGCCCCGGCTGGGTGTCGATGTCCGTGTCGCCGGCGACCGCCATCAGATCCTCCTCACGTTCCGGGCGCGGTGCGGCGCCCGCCTGGGCCGGCGGCCCGGCCCGGGCAGGCGCCCTGGTGCACCGCTTACTGCTGGGACTTCGCCTGGCTCACCGCCGTGATGATGGACTGCGCACTGCCCTGGCCCGCGAAGAAGTTCGCGATGGCCGCGTCGAGGGCCTGCCCGACGTTGGTCGGGAAGGCGATGTCGAAGTAGGTCTGGATGTACGGGGACGCGTGGCTGTAGGTGAGCACCTGCTTCTGCGCGGGCGCCAGCGCGGATGACGCGGCCGGGTTGGCGGGCAGGCCCACGTTGGCCCCGACCACCTTGGTCTGCACCGGGGTGGAGTCGATGTACTTGAGGAATTCGGCGCAGGTCGCCGCGGGGGCCACCGTGGTGCAGGAGAAGCCGTCGCCGCCGCCGAGCACGGTGGTGGCCGACCCGGGGGCACCGGGCAGCGACGGGAACGGGAACCAGCCGAGCTGGGAGTTGATGCTCTTGTTCGAGGTGAGCGGGGCCATCACGCCGGGGTCCCAGTCACCCTGCAATTCCATCGCGGCCTTGCCGTTGGCCACCATGCCCGCCGAGCTGCCCGCGCCGACCTGGGACGCGGTGCCCAGGAAGCCGGACTGGAACGGGTGCGTGTTCATGAACGTGGTCAGGTCCTTGCTCGCCTTGGTAAAGCAGGCGTTGGACAGGTTGACCGCCTTCATCGACGCCTTGAGGGTGGCGGTGGGGCACTCCCGGATGGCGAAATACTCCCACCAGAACGCGTCCGGCCACTTGTCCTTGCTGCCCACCGCGATCGGCACGATGTGCGCGGCCTTCAGCTTGGTCACGTCGCTTTCCAGCTCGGGAATGGTGGCCGGCGGCTTGCTGATGCCAGCCTTGGCGAACAGGTCCTTGCGGTACCAGAAGCCCACCGTGTGCAGGTCGTAGGGGACGCCATACTGCTTGCCGCTGACCTGCCAGCCCTGGGCAGCCGCGCCGATCTGGCCGATCCACCCGGACACGTACGGGCTGAGGTTGGTCAGCTTGCCCGACGGGACCTGGCTGGCTTCCTGGCCGCCGCCCCACTGCTGGTAGACCGAGGGCGGGTTGTTCGACGCCAGCGCGGCCGGGACCTTGGTGGTGAACGCCTCGTTCTGGATCGGCACGATCTGGATGGTCACCTTGGGGTGCGCCTTGTGGAAGGCGGCCGCCGCCTGCTGCCAGACGGTCTTGAGCTGCCCGGTCGTGGCATTGGTCCACCAGGTGAGGGTGACATGCCCATTACTCGAGGTGGCGGCGGTCCCGTTACTGCCGCCGCAGGCAGCAAGGGCGAGCGCCGCTGCCGCCGCCACGGCGACAACGGCAGGCTTCCGGAGGCTGCGCATAGTGCTCATCTCCTGACGACGTTGGCTGAAGTGTGCCGAGCCGGGCCAACCTGGGCTTGCCGCCGAGTTTTGCGCGTCACCTCGGACATGTCAATCGTTGTCGATAACGTTTTATACGCTATCCTCACCGCGTGGACTCAACCCCTCGGGTGACCATCCGGGACGTCGCCGCGCAAGCTGGCGTTTCGGTCGCGACGGTCTCGAAGGTCATCAACGGCCGGTACGGCGTGGCCGCCGACACCATGGCCCGGGTCAATGCGGTCATCAACGACCTGGGGTACCAGGCCAGCCTGGTCGCGCAGAGCCTGCGCAATCACCGCACCAACGTGATCGGGATCCTGGTCGCCGACCTGGAGCCGTTCAGCGCCGAGCTGCTCAAGGGCGCGGCCGACGCGATCCGCGGCTCCGGGTTCGAGATGGTGGTCTACTCGGCCGGCGGCCTGGCCGATGATCACGTGGGCTGGGAACGGCGCTATCTGTCCCGGCTGAGCGGCACGCTCATCGACGGGGCCGTGCTGGTCACGCCGACCGTGGTGGACGTGAACTACGGCGCGCCCATCGTCGCCATCGACCCGCACACCGGCCAGTCCGGGCTGCCCACCATCGACTCGGACAACCTGCGCGGCGGCCAGTTGGCCACCGCACACCTGCTCGGGCTGGGCCACCGCCGGATCGCGATGCTCAGCGGGCGGCCCGACCTGGAATCCTCCCGGCTCCGCGAGCAGGGCTACCGGCAGGCCATGGCCGCGGCCGGGGTGCCGGTCAGCGAGGACCTGGTGCTGGTCGGCGGGTACGACGCGCAAGCCTCGGCGGAGTGCACCCGGACGCTGCTGACCGGCGCCGACCCGCCGACCGCCATCTTCGCGGCCAACGACGTGTCGGCCATCGCGGCCATCCAGGCCGCGGTCGGCCTGGGCCTGCGGGTACCGGCCGACCTGTCCGTGGTGGGCTTCGACAACATCCCGGAATCGGCGCTGTGCGCGCCGCCGCTGACCACGGTCAACCAGCCCATCCGGCAGATGGGCGAACGGTCCATCCAGCTGCTGCTGCGGCTGATGCGCGGGGATCATGTCGAGGCCACCCACATCACGTTGCAGACCGACCTGGTCGTCCGGCAGTCGGCCCGGGCCCGTTAGCCGGGCCCGCTAGGGCGGGCCCGGCCGTGGGCGCGGTTAGGTGGTGCAGGCGGCGCCGTTCAGGGTGAACGCGGTGGGGGCCGCGTCACTGCTGGCCCAGGTGCCCTGGAAACCCACCGAGGTGGACTGCCCGGCGGCCAGCGCGCCGTTGTAACTCGCGTTCGCGATCGACACGGTCTTCCCGCTCTGGGTGGCGGTGCCATTCCAGGCGGTGGTGATCTTCTGGTCGCCGGGGAACGTGAAGCCCAGCGTCCAGCCGTTGAGCGCGGACGAGCCAGTGTTGGTGACGTTGATCTGGGCCACGAAGCCGCCCGCCCACTGGCTCTGCGTGCTGTAGACGACCTGGCAGGCCGCGCCACCACCTCCCCCGCCGCTGGACGAGATGGCCCAGCTGAACGTGGCCGACCCGGATGCCCCGGTCCCGTCGGTGGCGGTGACGGTGACCGTGGCCGTGCCTGCCGTAGTCGGCGTGCCGGAGATCAGCCCGGTCGAGGAGTTGATGGACAGCCCGGCGGGCAGCCCGGTCGCGGCGTAGCTCAGCGTCTGGCCGGCGGCCGAGTCCGACGCGTGGATCTGCACGCTGGCCGCGGTGCCCACGGTGCCGGTCTGGTTCCCGGGGCTGGTGACGGTGACGGAGTTGCTGTTGCCGCCGCCCCCGTTGCCGGACGTGCCCAGCACGTAGGTGACCAGGGAGCGGGCTGGGATGCTGGCGCTGAACGAGCCGCCGCTGACCGACGTGGCCGGCTGCGCGGCCACGTTGTTGCTGCCGTTGGTCAGGTACGGGGTGACGGTGGCCCCGCTCGGCGTGCCGGTGCCGGATACCGAGTAGGTGACCGGGTCCGCGCTGGTCCCGGTGTTCAGCGCCACGATGGCCACCGTGCCGTCGGTGTTCCTGAACGCGGCCAGGTCGACCGCGCTGTTAGAGCTGGTCGCGGCGATCCGCACGGCACCGGGGTGCACGTAGCGGCTGTAGTTGGCGAACGCCCACAGCCGGCCGGACGCGGTGACCGTTGAGCCGTTGATCTGGATCAGGCCCTCGTTGTCGCCGTTCTCCGCCGGGGTGGTGGAACCCCACCAGTACAGGAACGCGTTCAGGTTGGCCCCGGTCAGCCCCTGGTAGATGTGCTGGGCCCAGGTCAGCCCGGACGCGGCGGTGTTGTCGTCCCAGGCCGGGTCCCAGCTCTCGAACGTGGACCACTCGGTCTCCCAGGCCGGCTTGGACCAGCCGGACAGCGGGGTGGTCGGCGCCGCGGTGTAGCCATGGCTGGTGAACGCCGCGGTGTCCGCGCTGGCCGTGGCGTCGGCCTCGATGGCCGCCGCGTATTGCTGGGCATAGTCCCAGCCTTCGGTGGCGCAGCACTCCATCTTGGTGGACAGCCCGGATGAGGCCAGCGTGGGCCCGAGCACGTCCAGGAAGTTCGCGGTCTGGGCCGGGCTGAGCTGCATGCTGTCGTAACTGGTGGACAGGTTGGCCTCGTTCTCCGGGCCGATGTACGTCAGGGGGACCCCGGCGGCCGCGTAGTCCTTGGCGTACTGCACCAGGTAGTTGGCGTAGGCCTGGCGCCAGTCACCGCTGGAGCAGGTGGCGCCGGGCGTGCCGCACAGCGCGCCGCCGTTGTCGGTGGCGTCGTTGGTTTTCATGAACGCGGGCGCGGTCCACGCGTCGGCGAACACGTTGCTCACCCCGTACAGCGACTTGATCTGCTGGGCGAACCACAATTGGCCCGCGTCCTGGCCGGTGGAGGACATCGGCAGGTAGGCCGGGGCGGCCGTCGGGCTGCCGGGCGAGTTCGGCTCGATGGTGCTGCCCGAGTCGGCGCTGATCCAGTTGCGCAGGATGTTCAGGCCGGCGCCGCTGGCCGGGCTGTACAGCAGGCTGAGTGCCTGCTGCTGGACCGAGGACGAGGCGTTCATCACGGTGCTGGCCTCGCCGAACGCTTCGGAAGCGCCGAAGCCGGTGATGGTCTGGTACGTGGTCGCGCCGTTGATGGTCGCGGTGTCCGCGGCCAGGGCCGGGGCCGCCGGGGCCAGCAGGCCCAGAGCGGTGACTGTCAGTAATGCCGTTGCGGAAGCTAACGCCGCACTGGCCGGGCGCCTGATGCGATCAAGCACAGTAACTTTCCTTCCGGATCTCGCGCAGCGCCCGGCTCCCGGAGCGCTCCGCGTGGCGACAGATGCTGGACTGCCCTCCTCTCGCGGCGCAGCCGTCGCGCCCGCCCGCCGCCGCCCGGCCTGGGACGGCGAGCCGGGCCTGCCGGCAGGGTGGCTGGCTGGGTGGCTGTCAGCTGGGTCGATGCCGACAGCCGGAGACCCGGGTGGCGCTGGGCAGGCCGGCCAGAAGTGGCCCCGGCGCGGCACTGCGGGCTGCTGCGCATGGCTCATCTCCTGACGATGCCGCCCCGGTGTCGCCACCCGGGCGCCGCGCCGGCCTGCTCCGCCCGGCTCGCCGCAGAGTCTGACCCCGCCCCCCAGCAATGTCAATCGTTGTCGATAACGTTTTATAGCGCTATCCTCCCGGCGTGGAGACAACCCCGTTCGTCACTGTCCGCGACCGCGCA
>DATCUG010000291.1:0-2613 GCA_036567525.1 Streptosporangiaceae bacterium
TGGGTCATGCATGGACCAGCCTGGGAATCAGCCTGGGCACCATCCTTCCTGAAGAGCGGCTCAGGGTGGCTGCCCAGTGGACCGCCAAAGGAGTCGCCGCCGCAGAGCAGCTTGGCGACCCCGCCGCCTTGGGCCATGCCCTCGCCATGCACGGCAATGAGCTACGCAAGAACGGGCATCCTTCCGCCCTCACCACCCTGGAACACGCTGCCGACACAGGGCCCGTAGGTGCCGGCAGCGGTGCGGCCGCAGCTTTGCTGGCCCGGGCTGCCGCCACCACCGGTGACTCGGCCCGGTTCACTTCGGCTGCTGCCCGCTGCCAGGACCTGATCCAGCGTCACGGACCGGCCGGATCGCTACTTCACCCATTCAGCTGCCGGGAAATTCAGCTTCGCGGGCTGCTCGACCTAGGTGAGTACACCCGCGCGATCAAAATGGCCCAGGACTCCTCGGCTGAGGCGGCCCCATCACCGCAATGGGAGACCATCTGTCAGATCACTCTTGCCGCTGTCCTGCTTCACGCAGGCGACCACAGCCGGGCCGGGGATCTGCTACTCATTGGCATCGACACCGCCAGCGAGCGGCGGCTGCCCCACCAGATCCAGCGCATCGTCCGGATCACGCGCGACCACAGCTGCCCGGACCTGCACCATTACGCTCAAACCGTTCTGGCCCGAACATGCTCCCGCCCAGTCCTGGACTGCGCGTCTTCCTAGAGCTGTCGCGCTCCGACGGGTGTCGCTGGCTGCTATCGCAGGCGGATGGGTCATTTGCACCAGTCGCCGCCGGGCAGACACCCGCCAGACCTGGTCTCAGCTTCGCTCGATGGCGCGGGTGATCTGCTCGGTGGTGAGGGGGAGGTCGCGGACCCGGACGCCGACCGCGTCGGCCACCGCGTTGCCGATGGCGCCGGCCACCGGGCCCTGGGCCAGCTCACCGGCCCCGGTCGATGGCTGGTCGGAGGGCACGATGCGCACCGTCACCTCGGGGATCTCGGTGAACCGCAGGATCGGGTAGCTGTCCCAGGTCACCGACGTGATCCGGGTCCGGTCGAAGCGCACCCGCTCGCGCAGCGCCCAGCTCGCGCTCTGCACCGCCCCGCCCTCGACCTGGTTGCGCACGCCGTCCGGGTTGATCACCTGGCCGACGTCCACGGCCAGCCACAGCCGGCGCAGCGTGACGCTGGTGTCCGCGGCCACCTCGGCCACCGCCGCGCAGTAGCCGGACGTGCCCTTGTACCGGGCGAAGGCCAGCCCGAAGCCGGTGCCCTCGTCCCGGGGCCGGCCCGCCCAGCCGGCCAGGCCGGTCACCTCCTCGATGACCCGGCGGGCCCGCGGGTCAGTCAGGTGGGCCAGCCGGAACGCGGCCGGGTCGGCACCTGCCACCGCGGCCAGCTCGTCCAGGAACGACTCGATCGCGAACACGTTGAGGAACGCGCCCAGCGAGCGCAGCGACGAGGTCCGGATCGGCATGGTGAGCAGCCGGTGCCTGGTCACCGCCAGGTCCGGGATGTCATAGGCCGGCACCGCGTTGCGGGTGGCGCCCATCGCCCCGCTGGGCACCCCGTCCGGCGCGGCCGGGATCGGCGTGCCCCCCTCGAGATGGGACAGGCCGAGCAGCCGCGGCTCGCCGCCGATGCCGGGCCGGCCGAGGAAGCCGTTGCTCCACACGTCCTGCTGCCAGGTTTGGATCCGGCCGCCCTCGTCCAGCCCAGCCGACAGCCGGGCCACCATGGCCGGGCCCACCGGGCCCCAGCTGAGCTCGTCCTCGCGGGACCAGAGCACCCGCACCGGGCGGCCGGGCAGCCGCCGGGCCAGCAGCACCGCGTCGGCGGCCGCGTCGTCCGACGCGTTGTGCCCGTACACCCCGGCCCCTTCCACGTGGTGCACGGTCAGCTGGCCCGGGTCCAGGCCCAGCCCGGCGGCCAGCGCCCGGCGCAGCGGGAACGGCCCCTGGCTGTGCGTCCACACGGTGATCCGCGGCGAGCCGTCCGGGCCGGTGTCCCAGCGGGCGACCGCGCAGCTCGGCGCCATCGAGGCGTGCGCGATGAACGGCCGGGTGTACTCGGCCTGCCGGGTGTGCCGGACCCGGGCCGCCGCGGCCGGGTCGTGCCGCCGTTCCACCGGCTGGTCCTCGGTGGGCTGGCTGAGCAGGAAGCCCTTCAGGTCGCGTTCGTCGGGCAGCGACTCACGGACCGTCCACCGGGCCGCCCGGGCCAGCCGGGCCGCGGCGGCCACCGCGATCCGGTCCTGGCTGGCCAGCACGCCGAGGAACGAGCCGTCCCGCACCACGGCCAGCACGCCGCTGGGCAGGTCGGCGGGGCCGACCCCGTCCAGCGTGGCGGCCGGGCCGGGCGGCCGGATGACCCGGCCGAACACCATGCCGGGCAGCACCAGGTCGTGCAGGAACCTGGGGCGGCCGGTGACCTTGTCGGGCAGGTCGATGCGCGGCGCGCTGCGGCCCGCCACCGACCACTGGCTGGCCGGCCTGGCCGGGTCCGCCTCGCTGGCCGCCCGGTCCAGCAGGCCGGGCCCGCCCAGCGACCAGTAGCTGAGCCCCGTGCCGGTGAGCTCAGTCCCGGCCCGGCCGGCCGTGCAGACCTCGCCGTCCCGG
>DATCUG010000292.1:0-8038 GCA_036567525.1 Streptosporangiaceae bacterium
GAGCCACTCCCGGTCATCGTGCGCGCGTCGGAAACGGTGGAGGGGCACGGCCGGCTGTACCAGTCCCGGCACTCCCGCGACCGGGCCGCCGCCGTGCTGCGCACCGCGGCCACCCGCCGGATCACTGCCCGGCTGGCGCTACCGGCCACCGCGGATCCGGACGTGGTCTGTGCCGCGGTGTCCGCACGAACCGGCCGCGAGCCGGCCAGACTGCGGGAAGTCCTGTTCGGGCCCGTGCCGCGGGACGATGCCGCGCTGGTCGCGCTGGGCCGCGATATCGATGCCATCGAGGAAGAGGTACGGAAGCAGTGACCGCCGAACACCCGCCCGCCGCCGGGCTGGCCGATCTCCCGGGCCACGGCGCCACCGGCGCCGCGCCAAACGCCGGGCCGGGCGCCGCGCCAGCCGCTGGGCCAGGCGCCGGGCCGGATGCCGTGCGCGGCGCGCTGGAAGCGGTCCGGGCCGAGGTCGGCAAGGCCATCATCGGCCAGGAGTCCGTGCTGACCGGTGTGGTCATCGGCCTGCTGTGCCGGGGCCACGTGCTGCTGGAAGGCGTGCCCGGGGTGGCCAAGACCCTGCTGGTGCGCTCGCTGGCCGCCGCGCTGGCGCTGCGCAGCACCCGGGTCCAGTTCACCCCGGACCTGATGCCCGGGGACATCACCGGCTCGCTGATCTACGACGCGAAGACGGCGCTGTTCCAGTTCCGTGAGGGACCGGTGTTCACCAACCTGCTGCTCGCCGACGAGATCAACCGGACGCCGCCCAAGACGCAGGCCGCGCTGCTGGAGGCGATGGAGGAACGGCAGGTCTCGGTGGAGGGCGCGCCGCGGCCGCTGCCCGAGCCGTTCCTGGTGGCGGCCACCCAGAACCCCATCGAGTACGAGGGCACCTACCCGCTGCCGGAGGCGCAGCTGGACCGCTTCCTGGTCAAGCTGACCGTCGGGCTGCCCGAGCGGGACGAGGAGATCGGCATCCTGGCCCGGCACGCGGCCGGATTCGACCCGGGCAACCTGGCCGCCACCGGGATCAGGCCGGTGGCCGGCCCGGCCGAGCTGGCCGCGGCCACCGCCGCGGTCCGCGACGTCCGGGTGGCCGGCGAGGTGGCCGGCTACATCGTGGACCTGTGCCGGGCCACCCGGCAGTCGCCGGCCCTGCGGCTCGGCGTGTCCCCGCGCGGGGCGACCGCGCTGCAGGCGACCAGCCGGGCCTGGGCCTGGCTGGCGGGCCGCGACTATGTCACCCCGGACGACGTGAAGGCACTGGCCCGGCCGACCCTGCGGCACCGGGTCCAGCTGCGGCCCGAGGCGGAACTCGAGGGCGCAACGCCAGACGGCGTGCTGGAGTCCGTGCTCGCGTCCGTGCCGGTGCCCCGGTAACCACGGGCCATGTCCCTGACCGGGCGGACGGCACTGGCGGCGCTGGCCGGCGCGCTGGTGGTACTGGCGTTCCGTACCGTGGGTGCCTGGCTGGTGGTGAACCTGCTGCTGGCCGCGGCCATCGTCGCGGACCTGCTGCTGGCGGCCAGCGCGCGGCGGCTGCGGATCACCCGGTCCGGTGACACGCGGGTGCTGCTCGGCGAGACGGCCACCGTCACCGTTACCGTGCGCAACCCGGGCCGGCGGCCGCTGCGGGCCATGGTCCGGGGCGCCTGGCCGCCGAGCGCGCACGCGGTGCCCGGCCGGGCCAGGCTGCGCGTCCCGGCGGGCGGGCAGGGCTCGGTGACCAGCACGCTGACCCCGGACCGGCGCGGCGACAAGCTGTCCACGACCGTCGTCGTCCGCTCCTACGGGCCGCTCGGGCTGGCCGCCCGGCAGCGCCGCCACGCCGTGGGCTGGTCCGTGCGGGTGCTGCCGCCGTTCCGCAGCCGGCGGCACCTGGGCGAGAAACTGGCTTTGCTGCGCCAGCTCGAGGGGCAGCACCGGTCGCTGCTGCGCGGGCCAGGCGCCGAGTTCGACTCGCTGCGCGAGTACGTGCAGGGCGACGACGTGCGGTCGATCGACTGGCGGGCGGTGGCCCGCCGCGGCGATGTGATGGTGCGCACCTGGCGGCCGGAACGGGACCGCCGGATCCTGGTCGTGCTGGACACCGGCCGGACCGCGGCGGGCCGGGTGGCCGGGATCCCGCGGCTGGACGCCTCGATGGACGCGATCCTGCTGCTCACCACGCTGGCCGCGCGGGCCGGGGACCAGGTCGACCTGATCGCGTTCGACCGGCGGCTGCGGGCCCGGGTGCTCGGCGCCCCGCGGCCGTCCGTGCTGGCCTCGGTGACCACGGCGCTGGCGCCGCTGGACGCCGAGCTGACCGAGACCGATACCGCCGCGCTGGCCAGCGCGGTGCTGGCCGTGGCCCGGCGCCGCTGCCTGGTCGTGCTGCTCACCGACCTGAACCCGGTGGTGATCGAGGAAGGGCTGCTGCCCCGGCTGGGCACGCTGGTGGCCCGGAACCTGATCATGATCGCGGCGGTGGCCGACCCCCGGCTGGCCGAACTGGCGGCCGGCCGGGGCGATGCCGGCCGGGTGTACGGTGCGGCCGCGGCCGAGACCGCGCTGGCCCAGCGGGAACGGATCACCGCGCTGCTGCGGCGGCAGGGTGTGCAGGTGGTGGACGCACCGCCGGACCGGCTGCCCGCCGCGCTGGCCGACGCCTACCTGGAGCTCAAGGCGGCCGGCCGGCTGTAACCTCAGCCCGCCGCCTGTAACTGCGGCCGGCCACCGGCAACCTCAGCCGGCCACCGGCGCGATGTCCGGCGCGTGCTCCATGTCCGCCGTCCGGCCCGCGGCCGCGGCCCGCCTGCCGAGCAGGATGACATAGCTGAGGAACGCCGCCTCGGCCACCGCGCCAATGCCGATCCGGGCCCACGACGGCAGCGGCGACGGCGTGACGAACGCCTCGATGGCCCCGGACACCAGCAGCACGACGATCAGCCCCAGCGCGATCGTCAGCGCGCTGCGCCCCTCCTCGGCCAGGGCCCGGCCGCGGGGCCGCGGACCAGGGTCGATGATGCACCAGCCGAGCCGCAGCCCGGCCGCCGCGGCCAGGAACACCGCGCTGAGTTCCAGCATCCCGTGCGGCAGGATCAGGGTGAAGAACAGGCCGCCCTTGCCGTGCGCGAACATCAGCCCGCCCTGGACTCCCCCGTTGGCCGCGTTCTCGAACAGCGCCAGCAGCGTGGGCAGCCCGAGCAGCACGCCGAAGACCAGCGACTCGGCGGCCACCCACACGTTGTTCGTCCACACCTTGGCCGCGAACGACGTGGCCGCGTACTGCGAGTAATAGTGCTGGAACTCGTGGTTCACCAGGTCGCGGACCTCGGCCCGGGGCAGCAGCGCGGCCTGCACACCAGGGCTGCGGGCCACCCACCAGCCCAGCAGCACGGCCACCAGGACGGAACCACCCGCCGTGGCTGCCCACCACCAGCGCAGCCGGTAGGCCATGACGGGGAACGACACCAGGGCGAACCGGGCCAGCACCGACCAGGCCGGGGTGTGCGCGCCGGTCACCGCGGTGCGGGCCTGTGCGACCCGGCTGGACAGCCGGGCCACCAGCGCCGGGTCGTGCCCGGCCGAACGCAGCGCGGACAGGTCCGTGGTGGTCCGCTGGTACAGCAGGACCAGTTCGTCCACCTCAGCCCCGGTCAGGCGGCGCCGCCGCCGGACCAGGGCGTCGAGCCGGGCCCAGTCAGCCTGGTGGGTGGCCACGTACACGTCGACGTCCACCCCAGGAGGGTAACGGGGCGGCGGCCCGCCCCGCCGCGGCGCTGGGCGGCTAGCCTTGTGCCGGAATCCACCAGACTGGGGAAATTCGTGGCCGAGGTAGTGACCGGCGAGGCCGTGGTCATCGATGTGCCATGCGCCCGGTTCCCCAGCCGGGCCGTGGCCCTGGCTATCGACCTGATCACCCAGCTCGTGCTGCTGCTCGTGCTGTCCGGGGTGGCGGCCGCGGCCGCGGCGGGCGGCGCGCTCAACGCGGCCGCGGTGGCTGCGCTGGCGCTGACCGTGTTCGTGCTCGTCGTGGTCGGCTACCCGGCCACCATCGAGACGCTGAGCCGGGGCCGGTCCCTGGGCAAGCTGGCCCTGGGGCTGCGCGTGGTCAGCGACGACGGCGGCCCGGAACGGTTCCGCCAGGCGCTGATGCGGGCCCTGCTGGCCGTGCTGGAGATCTGGCTCACGTTCGGCTTCCTGGCCCTGGTCACCTCGCTGCTGTCGGCCAACGGCAAGCGGCTGGGCGACATCTGGGCCGGCACGTTCGTCATCACCGAGCGGATGCCGCAGCAGCGCGGCCCGGCGCTGCCCACGATGCCGCCCGCGCTGGCCGGCTGGGCGGCCACGCTCCAGCTATCCGGGCTGGACGGCGGCACCGCGGAAACCGCCCGCCAGTACCTGAACCGGTACTACACGCTGACCCCGGGGGCCCGCACCGAGTTCGGCCAGCGCATCGCGGCCGCGGTGGCGACCCAGGTCAGCCCGGTCCCCCCAGCCGGCACCACGCCGCCCGACTACCTGAGCGCGGTGCTCGCCGAGCGGCGCGCGCGGGAGCAGGCCCGGCTGATGGGCCGGGTTACCCTGGGGGACAGCGGCCCGGCCGCGGCGCCACTGCCCGGCCCGGGCCAGCCCAGGCCGGGCCGGTTCAGCCCGGATCACCCCGGCCCGGGCCAGCTCCACCCGGACCAGCTCAGTCCGGACCAGCCCGGATCCGACCAGCCCGGCGGGCAGCCCGCACCTCCCGCGGACCGCCCAGGAGGGTTCCTTCCGCCTAGATGACCAGATGACCAGCCCAGCCCGATGACTGGCACATAAGCATGAGTAACGGGGCGAGCGCGACGCGGCGGTGGCGGCGGATCACCGTCGTGGCAATCTTGGTGGCCGGCCTGGCCGCGATCATCATCACTAACGAGCACATCCTGCTCCAGTCGCTGCGCACGCTGGCCCACCTCAACTGGTGGTGGGTGCTGGCCGCGCTGGTGGCCGAGGCGGTCTCGCTGACCGCGTTCGGCGTCAGCCGGGTCATCCTGCTCCGGGCCGAGGGTGACCGGGCCTCGCTCAGCACCGTGATGTCGATCACGTACGCGGGCAACGCGCTGTCCATGGCGGTCCCGTTCGCCGGCGCCCAGCTGGCCGCGGTGTTCTCCTACAAGCAGTTGCGCGGCCGCGGCCTCGGCCCGGCCATCACCAGCTGGGCGCTGGCCGTGTCGGCCATCGTGTCCTCGGCCGCGCTGGCCCTGGTGCTGCTGGTCGGGGCGTTCGTCGCCGGCCAGCCTGGCGCGACCGTGGCCGGCCTGCTCGGCGCGGCGGTGTTCCTGGTCCCCGGCGTCACCGTGCTGCTCGCGCTGCGCTACCGGGCCGTGCGGGCCTGGGTCCACCGCACGCTGGCCGTGCTGCTCCGCCCGCTGCACCGCCGCTGGGGCAAGTCGTGGATGGACCCGGCCGCGCTGGAGGAGTTCCTGGACCGGGTGGCCAGCATCAGCCTGCCCGGCACGCGTTATGCCCAGGTGTTCGCGCTGGCCCTGGTGAACTGGCTGGCCGACTGCGGCTGCCTGGCCTGCTCGATCCTGGCCACGGCCGAGCCGGTGCCCTGGCACGGGCTGCTGCTGGCCTACGGCGCGGGCGCCGCAGTAGGCAGCTCCGGGCTGTCCCCGGGCGGGTTCGCGCTGGTCGAGATCGCGCTGACGGCGGCGCTGACCGCGGCCGGGATGACCGCCTCGGCCGCGCTGGCCGCGTCCATCGCCTACCGGCTGATCAGTTTCTGGCTGATCCTGATCGGCGGCGGTGTCTCGCTCATCGTGCTGGCCCGCAAGGGCCGCGTCACGGTGGCCGAGGACACCCCGCCGCCGCCCCAGCCTGCCGCCCGGTCGCCCGATCCCCGCTGAGTCAGGTCTGCTGCCAGGAGCTCAGGTACTCCTGCTGGGCCGGGGTCAGCTCGTCGATGGCGGTGCCGGTGGCGGCCAGCGCGAGCCGGGCCACCTCATCGTCGATCTCCGGCGGCACCCGGTGCACGCCGGGCAGCAGCGACTCGTGCGACCGGGCCAGCCAGGCCAGCACCAGCGCCTGGCCGGCGAACGCCACGTCCATCACCGACGCCGGGTTGCCCTCGGCCGCGACCAGGTTCACGATCCGCCCCTCGGCCAGCAGCAGCAGTCGCCGCCCGTCGGCCAGCACGTACTCGTCGGCGTGCGGGCGCACCCCGGGCAGCACGCTGACGGCCAGGCCGGCCAGCGCCCGGACGTCTATCTCCACGTCGAAATGACCGGCATTGGCCAGGATCGCCCCGTCCCGCAGCACCGCGAAGTGCTCCGCGCCGATCACGTCCCGGGAGCCGGTCGCGGTGATGAACACCTCGCCGAGCGGCGCGGCCGCGCTCATCGGCAGCACCCGGTAGCCCTGCATGACCGCGTCCAGCGCCCGGACCGGGTCCACCTCGGTGACGATGACCTGGGCCCCCAGCCCACGGGCCCGCTGCGCGATGCCGCGGCCGCACCAGCCGAACCCAGCCACCACCACCGTCCGGCCGGCCAGCAGGATGTTGGTCGCCCGGAGCAGCCCATCGATCACCGACTGGCCGGTGCCGTGCGTGCTGTCCAGCATCAGCCGGGTACCGGTGGCGTCCGCCGCCACCGCCGGGAAAGCCAGCGTGCCCTCGCTGGCCATCCGGTGCAGCCGGATCACCCCGGCCGGGGTGGCCTCACAGCCGCCCGCCACCTTGCCCAGCAGGTCGGGCCGCTGGGTGTGCAGCGCCTCCATCAGGTCGCCGCCGTCGTCCACCACCAGGTCCGGGCCGGCGTCCAGGGCGCGCTCGATGTGCTCGCCGTAGAGCGCCAGATCCGCCCCGGACCGGGCGTACACGACGGCCGCACCCGAGGTCTGCAGCGCGGCCGCGATGTCGTCCTGGGTGGACAGCGGGTTGGAGGCGGCCAGGAACACCTGGGCGCCGCCCGCCCGCAACGCGCCGACCAGCACCGCGGTCTCGGCCGTGACGTGCAGGCAGGCCGCCACCCGCAGCCCATCCAGCGGCTGCTCGGCGGCGAACCGCGCCGCGATGCCGCGGAGCACCGGCATGGACCGCTGCGCCCAGCCGATCCGGGCCAGCCCGGTACTGGCCAGCCCGGGATCCGCGATGTCCCCGCGCGGCCAGTTACCCGGCTGCTCGCTCACCGCGCTCAGTACCGGTAGTGGTCCGGCTTGTACGGGCCCTCCACCGGCACGCCGATGTAGCTGGCCTGCTCCTTGGTCAGCTCGGTGAGCCGCACGCCGAGCGCGTCCAGGTGCAGCCGGGCCACCTTCTCATCCAGGTGCTTGGGCAGCGTGTGCACCCCGACCGGGTACTCGTCCGCCTTGGTGAACAGCTCGATCTGGGCGATCACCTGGTTGGTGAACGAGTTGGACATCACGAAGCTGGGGTGCCCGGTCGCGTTGCCCAGGTTCAGCAGCCGGCCCTCGGACAGCAGGATGATCGCGTGGCCGTCGGTGAACCACCACTCGTCCACCTGCGGCTTGATGGTCAGCTTGCGGACACCGGGGATCCTGGCCAGCCCGGCCATGTCGATCTCGTTGTCGAAGTGGCCGATGTTGCCCACGATGGCCTGGTGCTTCATCTTGCTCATCTGCTCGGCCGAGATGACGTCCCGGTTGCCGGTCGCGGTGACGAAGATGTCCGCGGTGGCCACCACGTCATCCAGCCGGGCCACCTGGTAGCCGTCCATGGCCGCCTGCAGCGCGCAGATCGGGTCGACTTCGGTCACGATGACCCGGGCGCCCTGGCCGCGCAGCGACTCGGCGCAGCCCTTGCCCACGTCCCCGTACCCGCAGACCACCGCGACCTTGCCGCCGATCAGCACGTCGGTGGCCCGCTTGATGCCATCGATCAGTGAGTGCCGGCAGCCGTACTTGTTGTCGAACTTGGACTTGGTCACCGAGTCGTTCACGTTGATGGCCGGGAAGGCCAGCGTGCCGGCCCGGGCCATCTCGTACAGCCGGTGCACGCCGGTGGTGGTCTCCTCGGTCACGCCGCGGATGCCCTCGGCCATCAGCGTCCAGCGGTCCTG
>DATCUG010000293.1:0-2607 GCA_036567525.1 Streptosporangiaceae bacterium
GGGCGAGCACACAGCACAAGCAGCGCGGCCCGCCCCGCCCGCTGCCCAGCTCACTGGCGGGCACGGTGATGACCTGCACGCCCGCCGCGGCCAGCCGGTCGTTGGTGGCCCGGTTCCGCTCGTCGCAGACGGCCAGCCCACGGCCCAGGGACAGTGCGTTGCCGCCGTCATCCCACTGCCCGCGCGGCGTGGTGACCGGGTCGAGCCCGGTGCCGATCACGGTGAGCCGGTCCACCCCGGCCGCCTGGGCGGCGGCGGGCAGGAACGGCTCGGGCCGGGATACCCGCAGCTCGTCGCCGCGAGGGGTGATGGTGTGCGCGGTGAGCGTGTAGGCCAGCGCCGGGGACATCACCACCACCCCGGTGTCCACCACCGTGCACACCGTGTCCAGGTGCACCGCGGCGGCGCGGTGGATCGGCACGGCCAGCACGGTATGCGCCAGGCCGGCCGCGAACACCTGGCGGGTCAGCCGTTCCACGCCGGCCGGGCTGGTCCGCTCGCTGACCCCGGCGGCCAGCACCCCCGGGGCCAGCAGCACGATGTCCGCCCCGGCCAGCGGCTCCAGGTACGGCCCGTACAGCATGCCGGTCCCGGCGAACCGGGGGTGGTGCCGGTACAGCACGGCCAGCAGCGCCGCCTCCCGGTCCCGGGACGGCGCGGCCAGGCTGGCCACCGCCACCTGGTCCCCGATCCAGGCACTGGAATCGCGGGTGAACACCAGGTTGGGCAGCGGATCGACGACGAAGTCATGCCGCCCGAGCAGCTCGTACACCAGCCCCCGCCCGCCGCGCAGCTCGGCCGGGGTCAGCCCGGCGATCAGCACCTGGGCCAGCAGTTCCGATTCCAGGCCATCCAGATGCCGGCGGACCACCCCGCGCAGCGTGTCGCCCAGCTGCGGGCTGGCCAGGACGGAAGCGATGGCGGCCGCCCGGGCGTCGGCGTACTCCAGCACCTCCTGCAGCAGCTCGGTGAGGTACAGCACCTCGACCCCGTGCTCCCGGAGCAGCTGGCTGAACGTGTCGTGCTCCTGCTGGGCCCGGTCCACCCAGGGCAGCCGGTCGAACAGGACCCGATCCCGGCTGTGCGGGGAGATCCGCCTCAGCTCCGCTCCGGGCCGGTGCAGCAGGACGGTCCTGAGCCGGCCGACTTCACTGTCCGCGCCGTGGGTGTGCGCCACGATTCCCCCTGCCATCCCGCCGTGCCCCCAGGCGCACGGATGACCCCTCGGAAGGAGTATCACCACTTCCGCGGCCGATTACGCATGCCTACGCAATGATTGCTAAACGTGACTACTAGCGAACCGAGACAGCACCCGGGCTGCGGCCGCTGCCCGGGCTGGCCCGGGGCGCCAGCAGCACGGCCCACACGGTGCTGCCGCGTTCCTCGGCCCGCACGCCCCAGCTCGAGCAGAGCTGCTCGACGATGCTCAGCCCGCGGCCGCCGATTGCGGAGAGTGACGGCCGGGCGGCGCGGAACCGGCCCCGGGCGACGCCGACGCTGGCCGGGACGAACGGAAGCACCACGACGCTCGCCGCCCTCACCCCCTCGCACGTCCCCGCCCATGCCCGCAATAGTGGCTGCCTCCCGCGACCGGGAATGCCCCGCCAGGCCGCCCCGGAAACCGCCCCGGTGGCCCGCGGTGGGCGGCGGGCCAGCACCATTCGGGCGCAGTCTGGAAGCAATCCCGTTTAGCATGAGTGACACTGATGTCGCCGTAAGCACAAGTGGTCGCGGGGGGCGGCCCGGTTCCCTGCGTTCCGCTGCGGCGCAGGCTGGTATAGGGCCAGGCCAGGCCGATGGA
Organism: Streptosporangiaceae bacterium; assembly: GCA_036567525.1. GTDB lineage: Bacteria > Actinomycetota > Actinomycetes > Streptosporangiales > Streptosporangiaceae > RYN-230. Next base: position 1,802 of record DATCUG010000293.1, read on the forward strand.
CACTGGACGGGGTGAACCGATGAAGCGAGCGGGTCATGACCCGCTGACTGCCGACCGGGCCCCAGCGCAGCCAGCCGGGGAGGGGACGCAGCCCGGCGGCAAGCCGGCGGCTGGCGGCCAGCCGCAGCGGGACACGGCGTGGCGGCGGCTGCGCACCCTGCACCCAGCCGTCGGCCAGCTCGTCCTGCTGCTCTGCTATCTGGCCGGGGGCGTGGCGGTGACCTGGCCGCGGGCCAGTTACCTGGCCGGCCAGCTGCCCTCGTCGCGGGATTCGGCCTCCTATGTGTGGGGCTTCTGGTGGGTGGCCCACCAGGTCAGTCACCTCGGCAACCCCTGGTTCACGCACTACATGGCGGCACCGGTCGGGGTGTCGCTCGGCTACCACTCGCTGATGGTGCTGCCCGGGCTGATCTTCACCCCGGTCACCTGGCTGTTCGGGCCGAGCGCGGCGTACAACCTGCTGGTCATCCTGGTGCCCGGGCTGTCCAGCTACGCGATGTACCGGGCGGCCCGGCTCTGGCTCCGGTCGCAGACCGGGGCGATCGCGGCGGGCGCGTTCTTCGGCCTGTCGGCCATGCTGGGCCAGGAGGACTGGTACCACATCAACATCGCGGTGGGCACGCTGTTCCTGCCGGTCACGCTGGAGCTGGCGGTGCGGCTGCGCCGCTCGCCCGGGGTCCGCCAGGCGCTGCTGCTCGGCATCGGGCTGGGCGCGGCGGTGCTCACCGACTCCGAGTCAGCCGTGCTGTGCGGCATCCTCAGCCTGTGTGTCCTGCTGCCCTGGCTCCTCCGCCCGGTGCTGGCCC
>DATCUG010000294.1:0-3827 GCA_036567525.1 Streptosporangiaceae bacterium
GGGCACGGGCAGTCACCGCCGCTGCAGGTCAACCGGCAGCCGGTCAACGGACAGTCCCCACTGGAGGCCATCGCGGAGCAGATCGCGGCGCTGCTGTCCGAGCTGGGCCTGGCCCGCCCGCACCTGGCCGGCAACTCGCTGGGCGGCACGATTGCGCTGACGCTCGCCGCCCAGGGCCGCGCGGCCAGCGTCACCGCCCTGTCCCCGGCCGGGTTCCCCAGCCACGGCTACCAGGTCCACTACGACCGGGCCCTGTTCACCCTGACCCGGTTAGTGGCCCGGGGCATCAGGCCGCTGGTGCCGGTGCTGGCGGCCAGCACGGCCGGCCGGGCGCTGCTGTACGGCACCATGGTCACCCGGCCGAGCCAGATCACCCCCGAGCAGGCCCAGGGCGATGTGGCCGGCTTCGCCTCGGCCAAGGAAGCCATGCGCGTGGTGTTCGCCGGGCCGATGCGGTTCACCGCGTCCGTCCCCCACGATGTGCCGGTGACCATCGCCTGGGGCGCCGCCGACCGGGTGCTGCCGCCCAGCAACGCCCGGGTAGCCCAGCGGCAGCTCCCGGCGGCCCGGTTCGTCACGCTCCCCGGCTGCGGGCACGTCCCGATGACCGACGATCCCGGCCTGGTCGCCCAGGTCCTGCTGGCCGGCACCGACACCAGGATCTCGTAGCGCCTGTTTCTGAACCTGGGCGCGCCTGGCCTGGCCCAGCAGCAACCGGACCACTTCAGGGGTGGGCAACTGGACCTTACCGCTGATCCGGTTCGTGCCTAGCGTTGGTCACGACGGCAGCGACTGCCGCCCACCCAGGGCCACGCGACACGAAAAGGGCCACCATCATGCGGAAGATCTACCTGTACATGACCACCACGCTGGACGGCTTCATCGCCGGTCCTGGCAACGAGCTGGACTGGATGCTCGATACCCCAGACAAGGCGCTGAATGACGACACCGTCGCGCTGCTGCGGGCAGCCGATGGCGGATTCCTCGGCTACCCGGTCGCCCAGGGCATGATCCCCTACTGGGAAGGCGTCGCCGCCGATCCATCCGCGTCGCCGGCCAGCCGGGCCATAGCCGATGCCGTCAACCGCCTGCACCGCATCATCATCTCCAGCCAGCCTGCCGACCTGCCCTGGCCCAACGCCGAACTGGTCGTTGCCCGTAGTGACGACGAACTGGCCGCCGCCGTGGCCAGGTTCAAGCGGCAGCCCGGCGGCGACCTCGGCGTGCCCGGCGGCGTCCGGACCGCGCAGCGGTTCGCGCGGCTCGGCCTCATCGACGAGTACGTCCTGCACGTCCATCCGGTCGCGATCGGCACCGGCCAGCCGCTGTTCACCCAGCAGACCAGCCTGAACCTGGTGAGCGCCAGGACCTACGACTGCGGGGTCATGCAGCTCCGGTACCAGCCCGCCCAGCCGGCCGCGGGTGGGTGATCCTGGTCAGCTGCCCGCGGGCTGGCCCGTCGCCGGGGTGAGCGGCGGCGTGACGGAGAGGTCTGCGTGCCGGCGGTCGGACAGCAGGGTGACCGCGGCCAGGGTCAGGACCACGCACGCGATGATGTAGACCGAGATGGCCTGCCAGCCGAAACTGGCCAGCATCCAGGTCGCGAGCAGCGGCGCCGGGCCACCCGCGATCAGCGAGGCGCCCTGGTAGCCAAGACCGCTGCCAGCGTAGGCGAGCCCGGTCGGGAAACTCTCCGCGATGTAGGACGCCTGCGGGCCGTACTGGATCGCGTGCGCCGCGGCGATCAGCGCGATACCCACGATGATCAGCCCGGCCGTCCCGGTGTTGAGCAGCAGGAAGAACGGGAACGCGAACACACCCATGAGGACGGACCCGGTGGCGTAGACCCGTTTCCGGCCCAGCCGGTCGCTGAGGTTACCGCAGGTCGGAATCAGGCAGAGCTCGATCACCGCGCCCACGGTCACCGCGGCCAGCGCGAGGCTCTCGCCCTTGTTCAGGTGGTCCTTGATGTAGGCCAGCGCGAACGTGGTGTAGAGGTAGAACGGAGCCTGCTCGGACATCCGCAGGAACGCGCTGAGCACGATCTCCTTGGGGTGCCGCTTTATCACCTCGGCCACCGGGACCTTGGCCACCGCCTGCTCCCTGATCAGCCGGGCGAACAGTGGCGTCTCCATGACCTTCAGCCGGACCCACAAGCCGATGGCCACCAGCACCAGGCTGGCCAGGAACGGGATACGCCAGGCCCAGGCCTTGAACGCGCCCTCGGCGGACAGTGCGATCGCGGTCATCGCCCCGGTGCCGAGCAGCAGCCCGATCGGCACGCCGATCTGCGGCAAGCTGGCCATCAGCCCGCGCTTGCGCTGCTTGCCCCATTCCATGGACAGCAGCACCGAGCCGCTCCACTCCCCACCCACCGCGAGGCCCTGCACGACCCGCAGCGCCACCAGCAGGATCGGCGCCGCGATGCCGATCGCCGCGGTGCCCGGCAGCACGCCCACCAGGGCGCTGCCGATGCCCATCATGAGCAGCGTGATGATTAGCGTGGCCTTGCGGCCGAGCCGGTCACCCCAGTGGCCGAAGATGGCCGCGCCGACCGGCCGGGCGGCGAACCCGACAGCGTAGGTGGCGAACGAGTCGAGCGTGCCGGAGTACGAGCTCGACGACGGGAAGAAGACCGTGGGGAACACGATGGCCGCAGCCGTGCCGTAGAGGAAGAAGTCGTACCACTCGATCGACGTGCCAATAATGCTGGCCGCCGCGGCGAGCCGGATCTGACGCCGCTGGCCGGCTTCGCCGAGGGCACCGTCGTGGTCCGCATTACCCGGGCGCAGCACCATGGGGGTCCTTCCCTGCCGTCCCCCGGCCGGCCAGTCACCGTTGCCTGCTCACCCCGCGAAATCACTCGGTTAATCAGTTACCCCGGCCCGACGGCGCCTAATCACTTCACACCTCTAGTGATTGGCGCTCCCGTCACCGGGCCAGGCGGTAGTCACCGGCCGCTCACCTGTGGTGACGCTCACTTCGGTGCGGAAAGCAGCGGACGGCGACCGTCGCGCACAGCAGCGATACGGGTATCTCGATGAAGATTGCCATCAGCACGGCGGTGATCTCGGCCGGGCCGGCCGCGGTCGTCACGTCGAACCAGGCATCGGCTAATACCAGGGTGGCGGTGATCGCGGCAGTCAGGCTGCACCGTTCGTCCTGCCGGGTCAGCAGCCAGCCGGTAGCCAGCAGGCCGGCTCCCTCCATGGCATCCAGGCCGACCCAGGCCACGGCCCAGTGCGCGGCCCGGGCACTGCCCGGCAGGCTGACCGCCAGCACGACCAGCCAGGGGAACATGCCCAGGCCGGCCGCGATCAGGCCGCGGCCCAGCCATCGCCCGGTGGCCGCCCGCCGCGGGGAGCGCGGCACCGCGCGCGGCGTGATGCGCGGCACCGCGCGCGACGGGGCGGCCAGGCGCACCGGTGCTGGCCGTTCCCGCATCCCGGGGCCTGGCATCCCGGTGCTGACGTCGGCTGGCATACCAGACAGCCTGCCGTCCGGGACGGCTGCGGTCAGTAGCGCCAGCATCCGAACGCACCGTAGTGCGAGCTGTAGCCCGGACCGGGATGGCTGCTGGATGGCGGCCAGAAAATCGGTCGCTGCCGGGGCCCTTGCTCAGGCACCATGGCCAGGCGGTTGCCCGGAGTGAAACAGATGACTACGCCTGAAGATTCGCGCAGCTCACCGGCCCGGAGACGAGCGGTGCTGCTCGCGCTGCGCTACTACTTCCGCCAGCTGGCCGGGCTCTGGCGCTTCACCGTGCCCGCGATGTTGCTGCCGGCCCTGGGCAACACGTGCATCTACTACGTCGCGCCGCTGATCGT
>DATCUG010000295.1:0-3806 GCA_036567525.1 Streptosporangiaceae bacterium
CAGTTGATCACGACTGGTAGGGGACGGCCGTTGGGGCGATGGGGGCCCGTGGGGCCAGCGGGACAAGCGGACGGAGGTTGCGCGGGGTGTGCGGGAGGGCGGGACCGGTCACCGGTAGGCTGCGTGCGGAATCCTGCTCACCCGTAGGCCACCCGAGGACGGACGTCAGTGGACCTGTTTGAGTATCAGGCGAAAGAACTGTTCGCCGAGTACGGGGTACCCGTGCAGCGCGGCCGGGTCGCGGCCACCCCGGCCGAGGCCAGCCAGATCGCGGCGGGCTTCGCGGCCGAGGGCTCGCCGCTTGCGGTCGTCAAGGCCCAGGTGAAGACCGGCGGCCGGGGCAAGGCGGGCGGCGTCAAGCTGGCCAACGGCCCGGAAGAGACCGAGGCCAAAGCGCAGCAGATCCTCGGCATGGACATCAAGGGCCACACCGTGCACAAGGTCCTGATCGCCGAGGCGGTGGACATCGCCCAGGAGTACTACCTGTCCTACCTGCTGGACCGGGCCGCCCGGACGTTCGTGGCCATCTGCTCGGTGCAGGGCGGGATGGAGATCGAGGAAGTCGCGCACAGCAGCCCGGAGGCGGTCGCCCGGATCCCGATCGACCCGCTGAAAGGCGTGGACCGGGCCAAGGCCCAGGAGATCATCCAGGCTGGCCGGATCCCGGCCGAGGCAGCCGAACAGGCCACCATGCTGGCCGAGCGGCTCTGGTCGGTGTTCGCCGACGAGGATGCCACCCTGGTCGAGGTGAACCCGATGGCGCTGACCGACCAGGGCGACGTGCTGGCCGTGGACGGCAAGGTCAGCCTGGACGACAACGCGGCCTTCCGCCAGCCCGACCACGAGAAGTTCGAAGACAAAGCGGCGGCCGACCCGCTCGAGGCGAAAGCCAAGGCCAAGCACCTGAACTACGTCAAGCTGGACGGCCAGGTCGGCATCATCGGCAACGGCGCCGGGCTGGTCATGTCCACGCTGGACGTGGTGGCCCTGGCCGGCGAGCAGTTCGGCGGCATCAAGCCCGCGAACTTCCTGGACATCGGCGGCGGCGCGTCCGCCGAGGTGATGGCCGACGGCCTGGAGATCGTGCTGTCTGACGACTCGGTGAACAGCGTGCTGGTCAACGTGTTCGGCGGGATCACCTCCTGCGACGCGGTGGCCAACGGGATCGTCTCCGCCATCGGCATGCTGGCCAGCCAGGGCAACGAGGTCCGGCACCCGATCGTGGTCCGGCTGGACGGCAACAACGCCGAGGAGGGCAGGCGCATCCTGGCCGAGGCCGCGCTGCCCACGGTTGAGCAGGTGGCCACCATGGACGACGCAGCCAGGCGCGCCGCCGAACTCGCGGCCACCACTCCCGCGACAGGAGCATGAGATGGCGATTTTCCTGACCAGCGACAGCCGGGTCATGATCCAGGGCATCACGGGCTCGGAAGGCAGGAAGCACGGCCGCCGGATGCTGGCCGCGGGCACCACGGTGGTCGGCGGCACCAACCCGAAGAAGGCCGGCCAGACCGTGGACCTGGGCGGCACCGAGGTGCCAGTGTTCGGCACGGTGGCCGACACGATGACCGCGACCGGCGCCGACGTGTCGGTCGTGTTCGTCCCGCCGGCCGGTACCAAGGCCGCGGTGCGAGAGGCCGTCGACGCCGGGATCCCGCTGGTCATCGTGATCACCGAGGGCGTCCCGGTGCACGACACCGCGGAGTTCTGGGCGTACGCGACGGCCAAGGGCAACACGACCCGGATCGTCGGCCCGAACTGTCCCGGGGTGGCCTCACCCGGTAAGTCGAACGCGGGCATCATCCCGGCCGACATCACCACCGAGGGCCGGATCGGCCTGGTCTCCAAGTCCGGCACGCTGACCTACCAGATGATGTACGAACTGCGCGACATCGGCTTCTCCACCGCGGTCGGGATCGGCGGCGACCCGATCATCGGCAGCACGCACATCGACTGCCTGGCCGCGTTCCAGGACGATCCGGAGACCGACGCGATCGTGATGATCGGCGAGATCGGCGGCGATGCCGAGGAACGCGCCGCCGCCTACGTCGAGGCGCACGTCACCAAGCCAGTCGTGGCCTATGTGGCCGGGTTCACCGCCCCCGAGGGCAAGACCATGGGCCACGCCGGGGCGATCATCTCCGGGTCGGCGGGCACCGCGCAGGCCAAGAAGGAAGCGCTGGAGAAGGTCGGTGTGCGGGTCGGCCGGACGCCCAGCGAGACGGCCCGGCTGGTCCGCGAGGTGATGCAGGCGCACGGTTAACCGCGGCGCGCCTCCCCGATACCCTCCTGGCTGATTGCCAGGATGGGCTGTTGTGACTGCTTCTGCCCCGCCATCCGCGCGGGCGGGCCACGGCGCCGGATCGCCCGGGCCAGCCGCTGGCCCGGCCCGGCCGCTGGTGATCACGGGTGCCATCGCCGCCTGCACGGCCGCGGGCACCGGGCTGGTGCTGATCATGCTGCTGGCCCTGGCTGGCTGGATCGCCGCGCCGCACGCGGGCCTGGGCCTGCCGGGAGTGCTGCGCACCGCCGCCGATCTCTGGCTGGTCGGCCATCACGTCGGCTTCACGCTGCACTCTGCCAGCCAGTTTGGGGGCGGGAAATCGGCCGTCGGCCGGATCGGCATGCTGCCGCTCGGCCTGGTGCTGCTGCCCGGCGCGCTGCTCTGGCTGGCCGGCCGGTGGGTGGTCAAGAAGGGCGAGGTGTCCCGGCTGCCCGAGGTCGGCTACGCGGCGCTGGCCCTGGCCGTGCCGTACGCGCTGCTGGCCGGCGCGCTGGCCCTGCTCGGCCAGTCCACGCTGGCCACCCCGTCACTGGTCCAGGCCGTGCTGTCCGGCTTCCTGCTGGCCCTGGTGGCGGGCGGCCTGGGTGGCGCGCGGGCGCTCGCCCCCTGGTGGCACCTGGTTCATCTGCTGCCGGCCCGGTCGCGGTCGGTGTTCCTCGGCTCGCTCGGCGCGCTCACCGTGCTCACCGGCGCGGGCGCGATCCTGGCCGGGGCATCGCTCGGCACCCACCTGGCCGGCTTCCGGGCCGCGGACGTCGCGCTCACTCCCGGCCTCGTCGGCGGCGTACTGCTGCTCCTCATTCAAATCGCCTATGTGCCGAACGCCATCGTCTGGTCGATCTGCTACACGCTGGGCCCGGGCTTTGCGTTCGGAATCGGCACCGTGGTTGCTCCGACCGGCTCGGCCCTCGGGTCGCTGCCGCTGCTGCCAATGCTGGCCGCGCTGCCCACCGGCGCGCACTCGGCCATCCCGGCCTGGGCGTCCGCCGCCATGCTCAGCGTGCCTTATCTGGCCGGAGCGTTCGGCGGGCTGCTGACCGCGCGGGCCGCGCCGACCCCGGCGGTCGAACTGGCCCCGCTGTGGGGGTTCGGCTGCGGCGTCGTCACCGCGGTGACCACCGGCCTGCTGGCCGCGTTCGCCGGCGGCCCGCTGGGCAGCGGCCGGCTGGCTGCGGTCGGGCCGTCCGGCTGGCAGACCGCGGTGGTGACCGCGCTGGAGGTCGGCGTGGCGGCCGCGGTGACCGCGGGCCTGGTCAACTGGCTGCGGATGCGCCGGGTGCCACGCCGGGTGGCGGCGGCCACGGACGCTGCTATCCGGCCGCAGGCCGGCCAGGGTGACCCGCACCGTATCTACCTGGACCCCTGGGCCGGGGACGAGGACGGTGAGCCGCCTGGGCCCGCCACGCCCCCCGGCCCGGCCGCGCTGCCCTAACCGCGCCGCCCGCTACGGGGTGACCTGCTCCACCGAGTGGATGAACTGCTGCTGGCAGGCGTGCTGGGCGGCGATGGTGTTGGCCCCGCT
>DATCUG010000296.1:0-7694 GCA_036567525.1 Streptosporangiaceae bacterium
GGGCGGCCGCGCCGCGACCGCGGGCGGCTGGCCCGCGGGGGCCATCCGGGCACTCCCCTCCGGGACGAGCTGCATAGGCCCGAGCGTAGCCGGATCTTCTGGAGCGCAGTATCAGACCTTTCCTGCTGAACGCCACTGCCGTGCTGATCGGCCCGGCCCCGCCGGTGTCTGTGCGGTGGGCAACCCGGGAGCCTGGTGTCTGCCCGTCCCGGTAGCCTGCGGGGGACAGATGGGGAGGTGCGGGGTTGAGCCGGCGCGGCTGGGTGCTGTTCACCGCGATGAGCCTGATCTGGGGCGTGCCGTACCTGCTCATCAAGGTCGCGGATGGCGGGGTGTCGGTGCCGGTGCTGGTGCTGGCCCGGGTGGCGGGCGGTGCCGTGATCCTGCTGCCGATCGCGCTGCGCCGCGGTGAGCTCGGTGTGCTCCGCCCGCACTGGCGCTGGCTGGCCGTGTTCGCCTGCGTCGAGGTCATCCTGCCCTGGCTGTTCCTGTCCCAGGCCGAACGCCGGCTGTCCAGCTCGATGAGCGGCCTGCTGATCGCGTCCGTGCCGATCATCGGGGTGGTGCTGGCCCGGCTCACCGGCGGCTCGGAGCGGCTGACCCCGCTGCGCTGGGCCGGTCTGCTCGGCGGCCTGGCCGGGGTGGCGCTGCTGGCCGGGCCGGGTGCACTCGGCGGCGATCTGGGCTCGATCGTGCTGGTGCTGCTCACCGCGCTGGGTTATGCCACCGGCCCGCTGATCGCCAGCCGCAAGCTGGCCGGCCTGCCCGGGCTCGGCATGACCGCCGTCTGCCTCGGCTTCGCCGCCGTCGTCTACGCCCCGGCTGCGGCGCTGACCTGGCCGTCTACCACCCCGCCGGCCAAGGTGCTGGCCAGCCTGGCCGGGCTGGCCGTGCTCTGCACGGCTCTCGCGTTCGTGCTGTTCTTCCAGCTCATCGCGGAAGTTGGCCCGGCCCGGGCCACCGTGATCACCTACGTCAACCCGGCGGTGGCGGTCGCGCTCGGCGTCGGCGTCCTCGGCGAGCCGCTGACCCCGGAGATCATCGCCGCGTTCGGGCTCATCCTGGCCGGATCGGTGCTGGCCACGCAGTCCGGCCGGCCCGCCGTGCCCCAGCCGGCCGGGGAGCCAGGTACCGAGGCCCCGGTGGCCGCCTCCGGTTCATGACGCCAGCGCAGCAGCTGGCCGCGCTGCGGTCTGAGCCCGGTGCCGGACTGCTGGCCCGGCTGGGCGACCAGCCACTCTCCCCGGATGACGCGCTGCGGCTCGGCACCGAACTGCGCGCCCACTATCCGGCCGAACTCGTCGCCGCCGCCCTGGCCCAGCACGAGCTGCGGATCGCGGCCCAGGCCAAATTCAGCCGGGCCGGGCAGATGTTCTTCACCCGGGACGGCCTGGAGCAGGCGTCGGCCGAAGTGGTGGCCCGGCACCGCGGCGCCCGTTACCCGGCGGGCGGCTGCCTGGCCGACCTGTGCTGCGGCATCGGCGGTGATCTGATCGCCCTGGCCGCCGGGCACCAGGTCCGCGCGGTGGACACCGACCCGGTGCACCTGTGGATGGCCCAGGCCAACGCGGCCGCCTACGGCGTGGCCGGGCAGGTCCGCTTCGAGCGCCAGGACGTGCGGGACACCGACCTGGCCGGGGTGACGGCGGCGTTCATCGACCCGGCCCGGCGGACCGGGCAGGGCCGGCTCCGGCCCGGCGCCAGCCAGCCGCCGCTGGCCTGGTGCCTGGACCTGGCCGGCCAGGTCAGCCGGCTGGGCATCAAGGCCGCGCCCGGGATCTCCCGGGAGGCGGTGCCGCCGGGCTGGGAGACGGAGTTCATCGCGGTCGGCCGCGAGCTGAAGGAGGCCGCCCTCTGGTCGCCCGCTCTGGCCCAGTCCGCCACCCGGGCCACGGTCCTGCCCGGCGGCCACACCCTCACCCCGCACTCCGGCCCGCCAGTGCCGGTGGCCCCGCCCGGCCCGTTCCTGCTCGACCCGAACCCGGCCGTGACCCGGGCCGGCCTGGTGGCCGAACTGGCCCGCACGGTGAGCGGCTGGCAGATCGACGAGCAGATCGCGTTCCTGTGCACCACCGAGCCGGTGCGCACCCCGTTCGCCCGCACCCTCCAGGTGGCCGATTCCGGCCGGTGGCATCAGCGCGAACTGTCCGCCCGGCTGCGCGCGCTCGGCATCGGCTCGGTGGACATCCGCCGCCGCGGCCTGGCCGGCGACGTGGCCCAGATCCGGCGCCAGCTCAAGCTGTCCGGCCCGCACCGGGCCACCCTGATCATGACCCGCGCCGGAGACCGTCCCTGGGCCCTCATCTGCCAGGACCTCCCGCCGGACCCCGGCGCGCCCGTCCCCCCACTAGACTCGCGCAGGTGATTGACCTCAAGGCCGCGCGCCAGGAACCGGACCGGTACCGCACCGCCCTGGCCCGGCGTGGCGCGGCCGATGACTTTGACGCCCTGCTCGCCGCCGACCAGCGGTGGCGTGAGCTGACCGAGCGGGCCGAGAAGCTCCGCGCGGCCCAGAAACGCTCCTCCAAGGGCGGTCCGCCCAGCCCGGAGGAGATCGCCGAGCTGCGCCAGCTGCGCAAGGAACTGGACGCGGCCGAAGGGGAGCAGGCCGAGGCCGAGCAGGTCCGGCAGGCGCTGCTGGCCCGGATCCCCAACCTGCCCGACCCCACCGCGGCGGACGGCATGGCCGAGGAGGACTCGGTCGCCATCCGCACCTGGGGTGAGCAGCCCTCGTTCAGCTTCCCGGTCAAGGACGCGGCCGATCTGGGCTCGGCGCGCGGCTGGATCGACATGGCCCGCGGCGCCCGGCTGTCCGGGTCCCGGTTCGCCTACCGGATCGGCGACGTGGCCGTGACCGAGCAGGCGCTGTACCGGTTCGTGCTGGACCGGCTGGCCAGCAAGGGCTTCCTTACCGTGCTGCCGCCGGTGCTGGTCGGCGAGCGGGCCATGTACGGCACCGGGTTCCTGCCCACCGAGGCATCCAACCTGTACCACCTGGAACACGACGACCTGTACCTGACCGGCACCTCCGAGGTGGCGCTGGCCGGTATCCACACCGACGAGCGGCTGGAGGAGAGCGAGCTGCCGGCCAAGTACGCCGCGTTCAGCACCAACTTCCGCCGCGAGGCGGGGGCAGCGGGCAAGGACACCAAGGGCATGTTCCGGGTGCACCAGTTCGACAAGGTGGAGATGTACGTCTACTGCGTGCCCGAGCGGTCGGCCGAGTTCCACGAGCAGCTGCTGGCCCACGAAGAAGAGATCGTCCAGGCGCTGGGCCTGCCCTACCGGGTGATGAACATCGCGGTCGGCGACCTGGGCGCGCCCGCGGCCAAGAAGTACGACATCGAGGCCTGGTTCCCGGCCCAGCAGCGGTACCGGGAGATTACCTCCTGCTCGAACACCACCGACTACCAGGCACGGCGGCTGAATATCCGGTTCCGCCGGGACGGCAAGCTGGAGTTCGCGCACACCCTGAACGGCACCGGGGCCACCGCCCGGTCGCTGTTGTCGATCATGGAGAACTTCCAGGACGAGCGCGGCACCGTGGCCGTGCCCGAGGTGCTGCAGCGCTACGGCGCCCCGGCCACCATCGGCACCCCACCAGCCGGCTGACCTACCGGCCGGAATCACCGGAAATTCACCTCTTGATCGCGGTTGCGACTTCGGCTACCTTCATCGCAACAAGAACAGACCATGATCCAACAGAATCCAACGTGAGAGCGTTAACAAAGATCTGCCGAACCCCCAGCGAACTGTAGCGAAAGCGGTACGAATCGGTAGATCATGCAGAGCCACGCCCGGGCTCCGCAGTAGGCAAGAGGAAACGATTCAGGGGGCAGCCGCCACCTATGGCCGCATCCTCGTAACAGGCAGTCAGCGCTGGCCGACTGCCGGGTGACCATGACTGGTCTGAACGGAAGGCATGATCGAGTGAGTAAGAAAAAGTTCAGCCTGGTAAGAGCCTGTGCCGTCGCCTCAGCCGCCGCTTTAATACTCGCCGCCTGCAGCAGCGGGGGCTCGTCTGCCACCCAGAAGGGGCCGCATCAGAAAGTCACCCTCACCTGGTGGACGTGGACCGCTAACCCCAAGAGCGTCATCGCCAATTTCGAGAAGAAATACCCCTGGATCACCATCAAGCCGCCGCCGTCCTACGGCTCCGGCGGCACGTTCTACGCCAAGCTCACCACCGCCCTGGCGGCCGGCAACGGACCCGACGTGACCCAGGTCGAGCTGGATCATCTGCCGCAGTTCACCCAGGCACACGACCTGGTGAACATCGCCCAGTACGACAGCAAGTACAAGAGCCACTACCCGGCCTGGGTGTGGAGCCAGGTCACCCAGGGCAGCAACCTGTACGCGATGCCGGAGGACATCGGCCCGATGGGCCTGATGTACCAGCCCAGCGTGCTCAAGAAGTACCACCTGCCGGTGCCGACCACCTGGGCCACCTACGCCTCGGACGCGGTCGCGCTGCACAAGAAGGATCCCAGCCAGTACCTCACCTACTTCCCGGTCAACGACGGCGACTACCTGGAGGCGCTGTTCTGGCAGGCCGGCGCCCGCCCCTACCAGCTGCTGCCCAACGGCACCTGGAAGATCAACGTGGACGGCCCGATCGAGCAGAAAGTGCTCAACTACTGGGGCAAGCTGGTCGATGAGAAGGCGATCCCGGTGGACAACGACTTCACCGCCGACTGGGGCCACCACATCGCCAACGACATGTACGCCTCCTACGTGGGGGCCGCCTGGGGACCCACCTACGAGGTGGACACCTACCTGACCAAGTCGCACCCGCAGACCTACACGGTCGGCGAACTGCCGCAGTGGACCGCGGGCGCGCACGCCAACGCGAACTGGGGCGGCTCGACCAACGCGGTCACCAAGGACGCGCCGAGTAACCTGGTCGCGGACGCGGCGCTGTTCGCGGCGTACATCAACACCTCGCCGAGCGGCCTGACCGTAGACGAGAAGCCCGCCACGACGACGGGCGGCGGGCGCGGCCTGTTCCCCGCCGACACCAACCGCGCGTCGGTGGCCGCGTTCAACGCCCCGGTGCCTAACTTCACCGGCAATGTCAACCAGATGTTCTCCAGCCTGTCGGCGAACGTGCCGACGAACTTCGAGTGGAGCCCCTGGGACACCCAGTTCGGCACGTATGTGACCTCGCAGCTCCCGGCGGCCGCGGCCGGCAAGGAGAGCTGGACCAAGGCGCTCCAGGTCACCGAGCAGCAGATGCTGAACTACGCCAAGACCGCGGGCTACCAGGTCGAGGGATAACCGCTGGCCAGTGGCCTGCCGGGCGGAACATGCCCGGCAGGCCACTGCGGCCGCTCCGCGGAAAGGAGACGAGCGGTGACCGTAGCCGGAAAGCCAGTAGCCGGAAGGTCAGACGTCAGCCGGGCGGCCGGGCCCATCCGGGACGCCCGCCCGGGCCGCCACGACCGCCCGGGCCGCGGTGGCCGGGCGGCTGCCGCGCAGCGCCGCGCCGGGGCCGGGATGACCGCCCCGTTCCTGGCCCTGTTCGCGGTGTTCTTTGTCGCGCCGCTGGTCTACTCGGTCTGGCTCAGCCTGAAAGCGGGCGGCACTGGGCAGTTCGCCGGCCTGCTCAACTACCGCTCAGTGCTGGGCGACAGCCAGTACTGGGGCGGCGTGCAGCGGATGATCTACTTCGGGGTCATCCAGGTGACCGCGATGATCGGGCTGGCCATCGCGCTGGCCCTGTTCCTGGACAGCGCGTACTGCAAGGGCCGGAAGTTCTTCGCCCTGGTGTATTTCCTGCCCTACGCGGTGCCCGGCGTGATCGCCGCGATCATGTGGGCGTTCCTGCTGGAACCCGATCTCAACGGGGCGCTGAACATCCCGCACAAGCTCGGCCTGGCCAGCGGCCCGGTCAGCCCACTGGACTACCGGCTCGCGCTGTACGCGATCATGCTGATCGTCACCTGGGAGTTCGCCGGGTACAACATGACGATCCTGCTGACCAGCCTGACCAGCGTGCCCCGGCAGGTCATCGAGGCGGCCCGGATCGACGGCTGCTCGGAGCTGGCCATCGCGCTGCGGGTCAAGTTCCCGTTGATCCGCCGGACTGTGCTGTTCACGGTGATCCTGTCCATCATCGGCACCCTGCAGTTGTTCAACGAGCCGGTGCTGCTGAACTACATCGCGCTGGTCGGTAACAGCCTGACGCCGAACCAGATCATCTACAACACCGCGTTTTCGTTTGGCAACGAGTCGCTGGCCGCGGCCCAGTCGATCGTGCTGGCCGTGATCACGATCGTGGCCACCGTGGCGTTCTACGGCATCATCCGGCGCCGCAGTGATCCGCTGGCCGGCACGAGGAGGTATTCCTGATGACCGCCGCCCAGACGCTCCCCCCGCGGCGGCCCGGCCGGCCGCTGCTGGCCCGGCGGATTAAGATCACGGTGGGCACCGCGCTGCTCCTCCTGGCCGCCGTGTACGTGCTGACCCCGGTGTACTGGCTGCTGATCGCGGCGACCAAGAACAGCAGCCAGCTGTTCTCCACCCCGACGTTCCTGCCGCCCGGCCACCTGTCGCTGGGCAGCAACCTCAGCTCGCTGCTGTCCTACGGCGGCGGCGAGTACAAGGACTGGTTCGTCAACTCGCTGATCTATGCGATCGTCACCGCCACGCTGGCCACCGGTGTGGCCACGCTGTGCGGGTACGGCCTGGCCAAGTACCGGTTCCGCATGCGGCGGACGGTGTTCGGCCTGGTCGTCGGCTCGCTGATGGTGCCGGCCACCGCCCTGGTCGTGCCGATCTTCATGCTGGAGAGCTACCTGCACCTGAACAACACCTATCAGGGCGTGATCCTGCCGCTGGCCGTCTACCCGTTCGGCGTCTACTTCATGGCTATCTACTCGCTGGACGCGGTGCCGGACACGCTGCTCGACGCGTCGCGCATCGACGGCGCGGGGGAGCTGGGCATCTTCTGGCGGGTGGCCCGGCCGATCCTGATGCCGGGCATGGTCACCCTGTTCCTGCTGTCGTTCATCGGCACCTGGAACAACTTCTTCCTGCCACTGGTGCTGCTCGGCGACACCAGCAAGTTCCCGCTGACCGTCGGGCTGTCCGGCTGGGCCAGCGACCTGCACCAGGCCGGCACCGGGCAGCCGCTCTACCCGGAGCTGCTGATCGGCTCGCTGATCTCGGTGCTGCCGATGCTCATCCTGTTCCCGTTCCTGCAGAAGTACGTGGCCCGCGGGCTGACGTTCGGCGCCATCGCGGGCGACTGACCTGATCACCGAGCACGAGGAGGCACGACCGGATGGCGTCATCCTGGGCACGGGGCAACTGGCCTCCGCCGCACATCCTGTACGGCGGCGACTACAACCCGGAGCAGTGGCCGCCCGAGGTATGGCGCGAGGACGTCAAGCTGATGACCGAGGCCGGGGTGAACCTGGCCACGGTCGGCGTGTTCTCCTGGGCCTGGCTGGAACCGGCCCCCGGCGAGTTCGAGTTCGGCTGGCTGCGTGAGGTGCTCGACCTGCTGCACGGCAGCGGCATCGACGTGGCGCTGGCCACCCCGACCGCCTCACCCCCGCCGTGGCTGCCGGCCAGCTACCCGGAAGTGCTGCCGGTCACCGCGGACGGGGTGCGCTACTCGCATGGCAGCCGGCAGCATTTCTGCGTGCACAGCCCGGTCTACCGGCGGTACGCGCTGCGCATCGTTGACC
>DATCUG010000297.1:0-8160 GCA_036567525.1 Streptosporangiaceae bacterium
CGCGGTGACCTCGAGCCGGGCCGGGAGCTGCGCCGGCGCCGGGTAGCTCACCGCGGTGCGGTCCACGGTGAGCCAGGCGATCGTCTTGGCGTCCTCGTTGAGCACCCGCAGTTCCTCGACCGTGCTCACCGCGCGGGCGGCGGGCAGCAGGGCGCGGATGCCGGCCGCGGCGGACAGCCGGTCCCGGACCGGCCCAGCGGGCAGGTCCCCGGCCAGGGCCGGCCAGCTCAGCCGGCCGGCCGGCTGGGTGACCGGTCCATCAGCCGGGCCGGTGAGCACCAGCTCGGCCGGCCGCCGGCCGGTGACGTACTCCAGGGTGAGCGCGGCCCGGTGCAGCCGCCAGTCGAACGTGTCCAGCCAGACCCGGCGCACGGTGCGCCGCCGGGCGGTGCGCTGGGCCGAGAAGCGTGGCGCCAGCGCGGCCAGCACATCGTCTTCCGCCGGCTGGCCGTGGTCACCCGGACCGAGGGCGACAACCTGGGAAGACGCGGGCACTGCAGGGACCTCGGCTCGGGGTCAGCGGAGCAAGGACGGATGAACGAAAGGCTAACAGCGGGTAACCGGCAAACGATACGCGCGGTTGCCCTGAGTGTAACTAGTGGGGGATCGCCCGTCTCCGCCCGCTATGGGTGATTTTCCGTCCGTGCCGGGCTCGCCGAATGGCCGCGGCTTAGGCCCCGTGCCGCTCGCTGGCCCGCAGCGGGTGATCACCGGTGCGTTCGCCGCGGCGGCCTGCCCGGCCCGCGGGGCGGCCGCCGCTGCCGTGGTCCGTGGCACCGGGCCGCTCGCACGACGGCTTGGACCGGGCCGGGCCGCGCGCCGGGACGCCGGGCAGGCTCAGCGGCGGCCGGTTGATGGCCGGCATCACGTTGGTCAGCTCCGCGCTGGCCTGGGCCTGGGCGTGTTTCTTGGCCTGCTGCTGGTCGACTCTGGCCGTCACCGCGCCCAGCCGGTCATTCATCTCCCGCAGCCGCCGGGCCTGGGCCCGGGCCTTGAGATACCGCTCGGCCAGGTAGAGCGCGATCAGCACGACAATGACACCGACGAGGAGCAGGCCAGCCATAAATGAATTCCGTCATCAGCTCGGAGGTCTTCGGGGATGGTCCCAGCCTATGCGAGGCGCCTGCCACGGCGGTGAAGCGGCGCTCTGGTGTTGCTGAGGATCCGGTAAAGAACCGGGAATGGCGCGGCCCGGCCCGGGTGGCCTTCCGGCGCCTGGCCCGGCTGCCGCAGACTGGGCGTACCAGCGGACGGCCCGGACCCGGCGCTGGCGTTCGGTAAAGGAGGCCGTTTGGTGTTGTACGTCTTCGGTTTCGAGTGCACCGCGGTCGTGCTGAGCGACCTGTACTTCGTGGACCCGCACCCGATGCCGGGGCAGGAGAGCCCGGAGCACGGTGTGCGGCTGGAAGTCCGGCGGCTCAGCGCCGGGGAGCTGAAGGGATCCATCTACTCGGCCCAGCCGATCGAGATCGGCGAGCTGATCTGGCGGGCTGACCTGCTGGAATCGGTGGACGGCCGGCCCGGCAGCTTCGACCGGACGCACCATCACCCGAAGGTGAGCCAGGGCTGGGAGCCGGGGCAGCGGGTGTTCGAGCGGGAGCTGTCCGCGTTCCCGGTGGAGTGGGTGGGCGCCAAGCTGGCCGATCTGGAAGGGCTGCTGGCCCAGGCGGGGGCGGGCGGCCAGCCGGCCGGCGCGCGTGACGCGCAGGCCCTGCGCAACTGCCTGCCCGAGATACTTAACGCCCTCACCCGGCTGCTCGACCAGGTTCGGGCGGGTGAGCTTGGCCGGCCGGCCAGCGATGAGCCTGCCCCGGCTGACTCGGCCCGGGTCGGCTGGCTGTAGCCAGCGACCGGGGAAAACCGCCCTGGTCTAACCCGGTCCATGATTGCAGACTGGGAGTGTGCACGATTTCGACCTGGTAGTCATCGGTTCTGGCCCCGGCGGGCAGAAGGCGGCCATCGCGGCGGCCAAGCTGGACCGGCGGGTGGCCGTCGTCGAGCGCCCGGACATGCTGGGCGGGGTCTGCGTCAATACCGGGACGATCCCGTCCAAGACCATGCGTGAGGCGGTTCTGTACCTGACCGGCCTGGACCAGCGGGAGATGTATGGGCAGAGCTACCGGGTCAAGGACGAGATCACCATCGCCGACCTGGCCAACCGCACCCGGCACGTGGTCACCCGGGAAAACGACGTGGTGCGCAGCCAGCTGACCCGCAACCGGGTCACCGTGCTCAGCGGCACCGGGTCCTTCCTCGGCCCGCACGAGCTGCAGGTGGACGACGCGGCCGGCCGGCAGCGCAAGCTCACCGCCGACGCGGTCATCATCGCCACCGGGACCAGGCCGGCCCGCCCGCCCAGCGTCGCGTTCGACGAAAAGACCATCATCGACTCGGACGGCATCCAGCACCTGGAGCAGGTCCCGCGGACCATGGTGGTGGCCGGCGCGGGCGTGATCGGCATCGAGTACGCGTCGATGTTCGCCGCGCTGGGCTGCAAGGTGACCGTGGTCGAGCAGCGGGACCGGATGCTGGAGTTCTGCGACCTCGAGGTGGTCGAGGCGCTCAAATTCCACCTGCGCGACCTCGCCGTCACGTTCCGGTTCGGCGAGATCGTGGACTCGGTGCAGGCCAAGGGCGATGGCGCGATCGCCACGCTGCGCAGCGGGAAGCGGATCCCGGCCGACACCGTCATGTACTCGGCGGGCCGGCAGGGCATGACCGACGACCTGAACCTGCCCGCGGCGGGCCTGACGGCGGACCAGCGGGGCCGGATCAAGGTCGACGAGTTCTACCGCACCGAGGTGCCGCACATCTACGCGGTGGGCGACGTCATAGGATTCCCGGCACTGGCCGCGACGTCCATGGAGCAGGGCCGGCTGGCCGCGCACCACGCCTGCGGCGAGCCGGTGCACATGGCGCACCAGCTGCAGCCGATCGGCATCTACAGCATCCCGGAGATCAGCTTCATCGGCCGGACCGAGGACGAGCTCACCGCCGACTCGGTGCCGTTCGAAGTCGGCGTGTCCCGGTACCGCGAGCTGGCCCGCGGCCAGATCATCGGCGACTCGTACGGGGTGCTCAAGCTGCTCGTCTCGCCGGAGGACCACACGCTGCTCGGGGTGCACGTGTTCGGCACCGGCGCCACCGAGCTGGTGCATATCGGCCAGGCCGTGATGGGCTGCGGCGGCACCATCGACTACCTGGTGGACGCGGTGTTCAACTACCCGACGCTGGCCGAGTCGTACAAGGTGGCCGCGCTGGACGCGACCAACAAGATGCGGCTGGTCGAGCGGTTTGCAAACTAAGGTTGACCAGCTCCCGGCGGGGCGCCCGCCGGGCGCACATAAACTGGCCGGGTGCCTGCACTCGATGACCCATTTGCCCAGCTGACCGGCCCGCTGGCGGGCACCACCCGGATGCAGTTCCAGGTGGTCTCGAACGCCGCGGTCACCCCGCACATGCAGCGGCTGGTGCTGACCGCCCCGGAGCTGGCCGCATTCAGCTACCGGCCCGGCCAGGACGTCATGCTGATGGTGGCGGTGGACGGCAACCGGCCGCTGCGCCGCCGGTACACGATCCGGGACCTGGACCCGGCCGGGCAGCGGCTGACCATGGACATCGTCCGGCACGGCGACGGTCCCGGGGAGCGCTGGCTGCGCGCCGCACGGCCCGGTGACACGATCGAGGGCATCGGGCCCCGCGGCAAGATCTTCCCGGCGCCGGACGCGGACTGGCATCTGTTCGCCGCGGACGAGTCCGCGCTGGCCGCGGTGTTCGCCATGGTGGGCTCGCTGCCCGCCGGGACCCGCGCCATCGTGCTGCTCGAGGTGCCGGAGCCCGCCGACGAGCAGCCCTTGGACGCCAAGGCTGATGTGACGCTGCGCTGGCTGCACCGCTCGGCGGGGGGTGGGGACGGGGATGGCCGGATCGCCCCGGCCGGTGACCCGGAGCGGCTGGCCGCCGCGCTGACCGGGATCCGGCTGCCGGACGGCCACGGGCACGCATACCTCTTCGGCGAGGCCAAGGTGGTGCTGGCCCTGCGCGAGATGGTGGCCAACCGGGGACTGGCGGCGGAGCAGGTGTCGCCCAAGGCCTACTGGGGCCGGGGCAAGGCGAACGCCGCCCACGGTGAGCCCACCCGGGACGGCTAGCCGGCTAGACGGCTAGAACGGGGTCGCGGCCAGCCAGGTGTCCAGCACGGCCGGGTCGCCGAGCACCTCGGCGCCCGCCTGCTCCGGGGTGAGCCGCCGGATCAGCACCAGCAGCAGGCCGGACGCCGGGCCGCGCAACGCGGCGTCACCCTTGCCGTGTTCCCGGCGCACCTCGATGCCGCCGGAGCCGTGGCTGACCAGCCATTCGCCCTGGCCGCTGGGCACGTCGCCGGCGTGCACGTGCAGCGAGCGGCCGGGCTGCAGCCCGGCCAGCCGGGAATCCGGGTCACCGGCGCGGCGCGGCCCGCTCATCACGGTGAGCCATTCGTCGATTCCGTCGGCCGCGATGTCCGGCTCGATGACCGGTGCGGTACCGGTGGCCAGTTCGGCGTCGGCCCGGTGCACCGCGGTCTCGTGCGTCATCCGGCGGGCCCAGAAGCCCGCGGGCCTTTGGATACCGAACGCCCAGACCTGGTCAGTGCCGAGCTGGCTGAGTTCGCCGATGAGCCGCTCGGCACCCGCCGTCAGCCAGCCCGGCCGCTCGGCCGGATCGTCCGGGAACCGGCCGTCGGGCACGCTGCGGAACGGGATTGACTCGGTGGCCCGGGTGCGGACGATCTCGGCCACCCACCGGTGCACCCGGCCGACGTGCGTGGCTAGCTGGCGCAGCGTCCAGTCCGGGCAGCCCGGCACCGGCTGGGTCAGGTCGTCCCGGCCGGCCAGCCCGGCCAGCGTGGCGGTGCTGCCGGTGATCTCCGCGTAGTAGCGGTCCGCGGGGAGTGTGGGCACTGAAGTTTCCGGCACGGGGCGGGCTCAGCCGCAGCCGCAGGCGCCACCGCAGCAGCCGCCGCCCTGGCCGCCGGGGCGCGGCGCGGCGGACGAGCCGGCCCGGCCGCCGACGGAGACCGTGGACAGCAGCTTGACCGTGTCGTCGTGCCCCTGCGGGCACGGGCACGGCTCGGATGACTCGCTCATCGGCCGGCTGCGCTCGAACGTGTCCCCGCAGGCCCGGCAGCGGTACTCATAACGTGGCACGGGAAAATCTTACGTGTCACCCCGGCCAGGTGGCGAGATGCGCCCGGGCCGGACGCAGACGCCGTGGCGGATGTAAGGTCAGCGAGGCCAGAGTGACACTGGCGGCCAGGGGGAGGAACCGCGATGCCTGCGATGACGGCGTATCCGCCGGGCACGCCGTGCTGGGTCGACCTGTCCACCAGCGACCCGGCGGCGTCGGCCGCGTTCTACACCGCGCTGTTCGGCTGGACGGCCCAGGCCGCGCCGCCCGGTGGCGGCGCGGCGTACACGTTCTTCGCCCCGGCCGGCACGCCGCCCAGCGAATTCCACGGTTCGGTGGTGGCCGGCCTGATGCCGAACCCGGGCAGCGGCCGGGCGGCCTGGAACACCTACATCAGCGTGACCGACGCCGATGCGGCGGCGGGCCGGGTGACCGCGGCCGGCGGGCAGGTGGTGGCCCCGCCTGCCGAGGTGCCCGGGCAGGGCACGATGGCCATGTTCGCGGACGACCAGGGGGCCAGGTTCGCGGTCTGGCAGCCCGCCGGATTCCACGGCGCCCGGCTGGTCAACGACCCGGGCTGCTTCTGCTGGAGCGAACTGGCCTGCCGGGACACCGCGGCGGCCGGCGCGTTCTACGGCAACGTGTTCGGCTGGGCCCCGGACACCAGCGAGATGGGCCCGATGACCTACACCGAATGGCGGCTGGCCGGCCGCACGGTCGGCGGCATGGCGCACATGGATGAGGAGTGGCCGGCCGACGTGCCGCCGCGCTGGGTGGTCTACTTCGCGGTCACCGACTGCGACGCCGCCGCGGCCCGGGCCACCGAGCTGGGCGGCCAGGTGACCGTCCCGCCGGCCGACGCGCCGCCCGGCCGGCTGGCCATCCTCACCGACCCGCAGGGCGCGGCGTTCACCATTATCAAGCTGGCCACCGCGGCCGCCAGCTGAGCAGCCCGGCGGCTCTGCGCGCCGGCTGAGCAGCCCGCTGCCTGAGTCAGCTCGCGGCCGGCTTTTCATATCGTGTCACGATCTAACGATTAGGTCGGCCGGGCGGGGTAGCGGTCTGTTATGGCTGGAGAACATGGCAGAAGTGCGACGGCGGAAGCGCCGTCGATCCGGTCCTCACTGACCGCGGTCCGGGACACCCCGCGGTACACCTACCTGGTCGCGGGCATCGCGGCCATCGGCGGGATGCTGTTCGGTTATGACATCGGCGTGATCAGCGGGGCGGAGAACCTGCTCAAGAGCGCGTTCCACCTCAGCAGCGGCACCGAGGAACTGGCCGTCGCGGCGGTGCTCATCGGCGCGGTGATCGGCGGCGTTATCGGCGGGCCAATGGCCAACCGGTTCAGCCGCCGGTACACGCTGCTCGCGATGGCGGTCTTGTACGGGATCGGCGCGATCCTCACCGCCATCTCCTGGGACCTTGGCTCGTTCCTCGCGTTCCGGATCATCACCGGGATCGCCGTCGGCGCGTCGTCGCTGGTGGTGCCCATGTACATCGCGGAGATGTCCCCCGTGTCCATCCGCGGTGGCCTGGTGATCTTGCAGCAGCTCGCCATCTCCGGCGGCATCCTGCTCTCCTATGTGCTGGACTTCGCGTTCGACTCGGCGGGCTGGGGCTGGCGGCCGATGTTCGCGGCGGCCGTGGTGCCCGCTACCGCACTGGGCGTCGGCATGCTGTACATGTCGCATTCCCCCCGGTGGCTGGGCATGCAGGACCGGTGGGATGACGTCGGCGCGGTGCTGGAACGGATCAACCCGCGGCACAAGAAGCAGGAACTGGCCTCGCTGCACCAGAACGTCGAGGAGAGCGCGGAGACGTCCTGGCGCGAGCTGCTGCGCCCCGGCATGCGCGGCGCGCTCATCGCGGGCGTCGGCCTGGCCATCTTCCAGCAGTTCGTCGGCCCGAACACGGTCCTGTTCTACACGCCCACGATCTTCGGCTACGCCGGGGTGAGCGGCAACCCGCTGCTGCCCACGATCTACGTCGGGGCGGTGCTGTTCGTATTCGTGCTGCCGACGATCGCGTTCGTCGACATAGTGGGCCGCAAGACCCTGTTCTACCTGGGGCTGGTCGGCATGGGCTCGATGCTGGTGCTGCTGGGCCTGGCGTTCAGTTTCGGCCCCAAGAGCTGGGGCGCCGGTGTCGTCATCATCCTGCTGGTCTACGTCGCGTGCTATTCGCTGTCCATCTCGCCGCTGTTCTGGCTGATGAGCGCGGAGGTGTTCCCGAACCGGCTGCGCGCCGCCGGCGCCAGCGCCTCCTCGGTGGCCAACTGGAGCGCCAACCTGCTGATCACCGTGACGTTCCTGTCACTGATCACCGCGGTCGGCAAGTCCTGGACGTTCTGGATCTACGCGATCTTCGCGGGCCTCGCGATCATCTTCGTGTTCCGGTTCGTGCCGGAGACCAAGGGCCGCCCGCTGGAGAACATCGACCGGTACTGGACCGAGGGGCACCGCTGGCCGGAGCCGGCCAGCGGAGGCAGTGGGAGCAGCGCGGAAGGCGGCCAGGCGGCCTGAGCCGGTCAGCCGGCCTCGCTCAGGCTGATGACCGTCTTCACCTGCTCCTCGGGTGAATCGAAGGCGTCCTGCCAGTCGGCCAGCGCGAGCCGGCGGGTGATCATCGCGGCGAGCCAGTCGTGGTCCGCCCGGGTCAGGCTCTGGATGGCCTCTTCGAAGTGCCGCCGGTTAGCCGTCATCGTGGCGATCACCAGCTGATTGGTGAGTACCAGCTGCCGGTTCAGGCCGCCGAGGTCCACTTCGGCCGGCTGGCCGGCCGACGGGATGCCGACCAGGCAGGCGGTCCCGGTGGCGGCGGTGCGGCACAGCGCTTCCACCATGAGGGCGCCGGTCCCGCTGCATTCCAGCGTGAGGTCATACCCGACGGCCAGCGCGTCCGTGTCGTGGTGGTAGCGCCCGCCGAGGCGCTTGACCAGGTCCGGTTTCGGCCCGGTGCGGACCTTGTCCAGAACATGCACGTCGATCCCGC
>DATCUG010000298.1:0-5959 GCA_036567525.1 Streptosporangiaceae bacterium
CGCCGCCCATCGCGTCGAGCACGACTGGTACTGCGGGTCCGGGCATCGGATCCTCCCCGGGAGTCACGAGGCGGCGAAGGCGCAGGCAGCGAGCAGGTCCGCGGCGGCACTCAGCGAGCTCACCCGGGCCGCCCCGGACTGGCCCGGCGGCCAGCCGGGGCCGCCGGCCACCAGGCGCGGGCCTGGGGACAGCCCGTCCAGCCGGGACACATCGCCGGTCTGCCGGGTCTGCGCCCAGACGAACACCGCCGCGGGCCTGACCCGGCTGATCGCATGGGCCAGCGCCCGCCACGGCACCCGGCTCCCGAGCTGCCGGACATCCACGCCGCGCCCGGCCAGCTCGGCCTCGACCGCGTACACCGGCAGCACGTGCTGTTCCTCCGCCGCACAGGCCAGCAGCACCGGGCGGAGGGTTCTGGTCATCGGCGCCCGGCTGATGACCTGGAGCAAAGTGGCCAGCAGGCAGCCGGACAGCAGATGCTCAGCGGCGACGTACCCGGCCCCGTGCGGAGCCCGGCGGCCGAACTCGGCCAGCGCGGGCACGGCCAGCTGATGCCAGCCTGCCGTCACGCCGTGCTGGGCGAACGCCGCGCTGAGCATGGCGAACAGCAGCGGCGCGTCGAGCCCCTCGGCCGCCCGGACCACCAGGCCCGGCCGGGCCATCGGGGCCACCGCGGCGGCCGGGCCGGGCCGGGCGGGCTGGGTGGTCAGCACGGCCAGGCCGGCCGCCTCGGCCG
The DNA here is from genome assembly GCA_036567525.1 of Streptosporangiaceae bacterium. GTDB lineage: Bacteria > Actinomycetota > Actinomycetes > Streptosporangiales > Streptosporangiaceae > RYN-230. Next base: position 738 of record DATCUG010000298.1, read on the forward strand.
GGGGCACCCCCGTCCCCACCAGCGTCCGCATGGCGCGCAGCCGGACCAGGTCAGACGCGGTGTACCGGCGGTGCCCGCCGGGGCTCCGCCCGGACGGCCCGATGCCGTGCCGGCGTTCCCAGGTGCGCAGCGTGGCCGCGGGGACACCGAGGCGCTGGGCCGCGCCTCCCACCGTGAACACTGGCTCTAGCCCGCCGTCCCCGGTGACCGTCACGAGCCGTACAGCCTTACGTCCACCCGGCGTTCACCGCGGGCCGCCCGCCCGGCGGCGGGCAGCCACCGGGCGAAGATCGCCGCCCGGCGGTGCGGGGGCAGTCGTACCCGGCCACGCAGCACCCGGTAACCGGAGCGTTCGATCTCATCCAGGATGCCGCCGTACAGCTGCAGGGCAGCCTGGATACACGGCCGCGAGGACGGGGCAAGCAGCGGCACGCCGGGCAGCGCCGCCCGGTAGTGCTCCCGGGCCCTGGCCGTCTCGAAGGCGAGCAGATCGCGGACCGCGCGGCTGGGCTCGGCCCGGGCCAGGTCGGCGGGCGGCACGCCGAACCTGGCCAGGTCGGTCATGGGCAGGTAGATCCGGCCGCGGCGCAGATCCTCACCCACGTCCCGGATGAAGTTGGTGAGCTGGAAGGCCAGCCCGAGCTGGCGGGCTGGCTCGCGGGCCAGGCTCAGGTCGGTGGCCTCCAGTACCGGCAGCATCATGGTGCCGATGGCCGCGGCTGAGCCGTTCATGTACCCGAGCAGGTCACCGTAGCTGGGGTAGCCGGTCACGGTGAGGTCCATGGCCATCGAGCGGAGGAAGGCGCGGAAGTCGGCCGGGTCGAGGCCGAACGAGTGCACCGTGTGCACCACGGCGGCCAGTACCGGGTCGTCGCAGTGGCCCGCGGCCAGGTAGCCGAAGAACCGCTCACCCCAGTCGGCCAGCGCGGCGGCGCGCTGCGCTGGCTGCAGCCCATTTCCCATCGCGTCCACGATGTCGTCCGCGTACCGGGCGAAGCCATAGAGCGCGTGCACGTGCGGGCGCTTCCAGCTGGGCAGCAGCCGGGTAGCCAGGTAATAGGAGGTGCCGTGCCGGCAGTTGAGCTGGCGGCATCGCTCGTAAGCGGCGGTCAGCGTGTGTGGTGCGGTCCCGCGCGGCCCGGTCAGCGCAGGCCCGGTCACCCGGATCACCGGCCACCGGCCAGCACCGCCCGGGCGGCCAGCCGCCCGGAGATGAGCACCATGGGCACGCCGACGCCCGGCCTGGTGCCCGCCCCGGCGAAATGCAGGCCGGGGACCCGGCGCGCGGCGCTGCGCGGCCGGAACCAGGCCGTCTGGGTGAACCGGTGATCGAGCCCGAACGGCGTGCCGGCGGTGTGCCCGCGAGCCGCCCAGCCGGGCGGGTCGACGATCACCTCGGCCCGTGCCCGGGCCAGGTCGCCGTAGCCAAGCTGGTGCAGCCGGCCGAGCAGCCGGGCCCGCAGCCGCGGGGTCAGCTTGGCCCAGTCGTGCCCACCGAGCAGGTTGGCGGTTGGCTCGAGCACGCTCAGCGTGGCGTGCCCGGGCGGCGCCGCTTCCGGATCATGGCTTGGCGCGGTGACCAGCAGGCTAGGGTCCGGCCCAGGCTGGACGCCGCCGCGGCGGGTCAGCGCGCGGAACGTGCCCGCCCAGTCCCGGCCGAGGTGCAGCGTGTGATGCGGCTGGGCCGGCCGGGGCTGTGCCAGGCCGAAGTGCGCGACCAGGCAGGACGGGGCGAAGTGCGGGCGGATCAGCCGCCAGTCCGCGGCACCCGGAGGCAGCAGGCCGGGCTGCCTGGCGGGCAGGTTGCCGGTCACGATCACGCTGGACGCGCGGACCAGTTCCCCGGTGGCCAGCCGGACTCCGGTCACCCCGGACGGGCCGGCCAGTACCTGCCCGGCCGTAGTGCGGTAGCGCAGCTGGGCCCCGGCTTTGGCGGCCACCGCGGCCAGCGCCTGTGGCACCGCGTACATGCCGCCGCGGCGCGGGATGTACACGCCGCCGATGGTGTCCAGATAGGCGATGACCGAGTAGATGCCGGGGGCCCGGGCCGGGTCCAGTCCGACGTAGAGGGCCTGGAACGTGTGCGCCTGGATCAGCCGCCAGTCGGTCAGGTAGTGCCCGGCCAGCCCGCTCATCCGGCGCAGTGCTCCGAGCCGGGCCAGCCGGAGCAACGCCCCCGGCTGGCACAGGTCGGCCAGACGGCGGAAATCCCGGGCCACGAACGGGCCCCACTCCGCTTCGTAGATGAGCTCAAGCTGACGGCGGAAGCGAAGGTACCGGCCGGCTTCCTGGGCGCCGGCCAGGCGGTCCACCTCGGCGGCCATCCGGTCCGCCCCGCCGACCACGTCGAGGTGCGAGCCGTCGTGAAAGACCAGGCGGTAGTACGGGTCCAGCTCAGCCAGCGGCAGCCAGCTGCTCAGCTCCGCCCCGGCCGCGCCAAGCGTGTCCGCGAGCACCTGAGGCATGGTCAGCACGGACGGCCCGGCGTCGAACCGGTACCCGCCGACGGTCAGGGTGCCGCAGCAGCCGCCGGGGTCGGGCCCGGCTTCGAGCACGGTGACATCGCGGCCGGCCGCGGCCAGCTGGATGGCGGCGGCCAGCCCGGCCAGCCCGGCACCGATGATCACCGTCGGCCCGGTCATCTCAGCGGCCCCGCTGGGTGACCCGGCGGGCCAAACTGGCCAGCGCGGCCGTTGCGTCGGCGGGCAGGTCCCCGGTCATGTCCAGCGCGGCCTGAGCCTGGCCGGCCAGGCCGGCGATCCGCCGCTCGACGGCGTCCAGCGCACCGCAGCCGGCCAGCACGTCGCGGACCCGCGCCACCTCGGCGGCGCTGGCGGCCGGCTGGCCGGCCACCGAGTCGATCAGGCGGCGCCCGGCCGGGGTGGCCCGCTGGCGGCCCAGCACCAGCAGCAGGGTCTGCTTGGCCGCCCGGATGTCCTCCCCGGCGGGCTTGCCGGTCACCGCGGGGTCGCCGAACACCCCGAGCACGTCGTCGCGGAGCTGGAAGGCCTCACCCAGCGGCAGCCCGTAGCCGGACAGGAAGCCGTCCCCGTCGCCGCGGGCGACGGCCGCGCCGAGCTGCAGCGGGCGCTCGACGGTGTACTTGGCCGACTTGTACCGGGCGATCCGCAGGGCAGTCCGCTGCTGCGCCGGCCAGGACTGCGGCCCGGCCAGCCACTGGCCGGCCTGAACCAGATCCAGGTACTGGCCGCCGATCACCTCGGCCCGCAGCGTGGTGAACAGACGGAGCACGTCGGCCAGCCGGCCAGGCGGCAGCCCGGCATCGCAGATCGCTGCATCGGCCCAGGTGATGGCCTGCAGGCCGAGGGTGAGCGCGGCGGCGCGGCCGAACGCCGCCGCGTCCCCGCGCCAGCCCGGCCGGGTGCCCACCGCGGCCAGGGTGACGTGGGCGGCCGGTGCCCCGCGCCGGGTGGCCGATCCGTCCATCAGGTCATCGCAGATCAGCGCGCCCGCGTGCAGGAACTCGACGGCGCAGCCGACGCGCAGCGCGGCGTCAGCCCCCGGCCCGGCCGCCGCTCCCCCGGCGGCACGGTAGCCCCAGTACACGAACACCGGCCGCAGCCGCTTGCCGCGGGCCCGCACCAGGCCGCCCAGCACCTCGCGGAAGGCGCCGCCGTCACCGCCCAGGAAGTCCTGCTCGGCCAGCCTGCGCCCGAGCAGGGCAGTAAGCTCGGCCTCGATCTGCGGCTGCGGCGAGGCCGGGCCGTTATCCGTGGTGGAGATTTCAAGCTGTGCAGGCACGGTCAGCAGTCCTCCCAGGGGATGCGGTCACCAGGGATTCGCGGCCCTGCCATCATCCGGTTGCAGGGATCCGCCGGACTGAACCGGCGGGAGAATGGGTACTGCTGGTGCTCGATAGATAACCGATAGTTGCAAGAGGTTACAGGTGTCTGGTCAATCGCCCGGCTTGATGAACTTCGCTCTCATCCGCGGCGCGGGCCGCTATGGTTCAAGTGCCGGCGGGGCTGACGGTCCCCCGCTCCCCAAGCAGCCCCGCCGGCACTCGCTCGTTCTCCGCCCGCCGATGCCCATCTGGCACGGAACATCTGGGCCCGCAACCACGCAGGGAAGCTGACCATGGTTTCGCTCACCGGCGCCCAGGTTCCGCTCAGCGGCGCGCAATACGACATCACGGCCGGGGACTACCAGGCCACCGTGACCGAGCTGGGCGCCGGGCTGCGCCTGCTGCGGCACCGCGGCCAGCCGGTCATCACCGAGTACGAGGCCGACGTGCTACCGCCGGCCGGGGCCGGCCAGCTGCTCTGCCCGTGGCCCAACCGGGTGGACGGCGGCCGCTACACCACCGGCGGGGTACCGCACCAGCTGGCCCTGTCCGAGCCGGCCAACCAGAACGCGATCCACGGGCTGACCCGGTGGGCGGGCTGGACCACCGCGCAGCACACCGGCCAGCAGGTCAGCCTGCGGCACGTGCTGCTCGGCCACCAGGGCTACCCGTTCTGCCTGGAGCTGGAGGCCAGCTACCAGCTCGACGCCGGCCGCGGCCTGCAGGTCAGCATCAGCGCCCGGAACGTCGGCTCGGCGCCGGCCCCGTATGGCACCGGCTCCCACCCGTACCTGACCACCGGCGCGGCCAGCATCGACGGCTGCGAGCTGACGCTGCCGGCCGGGCTCCGGCTGCCGGGCGGCGACCGGGGCCTGCCGGCCGGCCCGCCCGCGGACGTGACCGGCACCGAGTTCGACTTCCGCACCAGCCGGCCGGTGGGCAGCGTGCAGCTGGACCACGCGTTCACCGGGCTGACCCGCGATGACGACGGCCGCGCCTGGGCCCGGCTGCGCCAGGCGGGCACCGAGGTGGCGCTGTGGGCGGGCCCCGGGTATGAGTGGCTGCAGGTATTCACCGGCGATGCCCTGGAGCCGGGCCAGCGCCGCCGGGCCGTGGCCATCGAGCCGATGACCTGCCCGCCCAACGCGTTCGTCTCCGGCACCGACCTGCTCATGCTGGAGCCCGGTGACAGCGTGACGCACACCTGGGGCATCGAGGTCAGCGCGGGCTAGCCGGGCAGCATCCGGGTGAGCCGGGCCAGGTCGGCCGGCGTGTCCAGGTCATCCGGCTGGCCGGTGTCCGCGCACTCGACCAGGGTGACCAGCTCCGGGTGGGCGCGCAGGAACGGCCGCGCGCCCACGTCACCCACGGCCAGCGCGATCACTTCCGGCCAGTGCGCCCGGGCCAGCAGCACCGG
>DATCUG010000299.1:0-11277 GCA_036567525.1 Streptosporangiaceae bacterium
GGGCGCCCGACCTCCCCAGCCGAGCGCCCGCCGGCCTCGCAACCCCCGACAGGAGAACCCCATCGTGAACGGCACCGCCACCACGGCGCAGCACCGCCCACTGCCCATGCGCGGCCTGCTGGTGCAGTCGGCGTGGGCCCGCCGGCGCGACCGGAAGGGCTTCTGGTTCGTCGCCCCGTTCCTCGCTGTCTTCGCCGTCTTCATGCTGGCGCCACTCATCTACGCCATCTACACCAGCCTGTACACGACCCGGATCATCGGCGGCACCACGTTCACCGGCGCCGCCAACTACACCCAGACGCTGCAGTCCGGGGAGTTCTGGTCCGGCGTCATCCGGGTGATCATCTTCGCCGCGATCCAGATCCCGGTCATGCTGGCCATCGCGTTCTTCTTCGCGACCATGTTCGACCTGGGTGTGGCCAAGTACGGCAACCTGTTCCGCACCATCTTCTTCATCCCGTTCGCGGTGCCCGCGGTGGTCGGCGCGGTGATGTGGTCGTTCCTGCTGGAACCGCAGTTCGGCCCGTTCGTGCACCTGGCCCACGCGCTCGGCTTCGCCAACACCGACTTCTTCTCCAGCAACCTGATCCTGCCCTCGATCATCGTGATCGTGATCTGGGAGTGGACCGGCTACAACATGATCATCCTGTACGCGGCGCTCAAATCGGTGCCCAGGGATGTGGTGGAGGCGGCCATCCTGGACGACACGCCGCTGTGGAAGATCATCGTGAAGGTCAAGCTGCCGATCGTCCGGCCGGCCATCGTGCTGCTGGTCTTCATCAACACGATCGGCGCGCTGCAGCTGTTCACCGAGCCGCTGATCCTGCAGTACTTCGAGACCCAGGCCATCTCGGTCAACTTCACGCCGACGCTGTATATCTACAACACCGCGATCGCCGGCGGGCAGACCCAGCTGGCCGCGGCCGCCGCGGTGATCCTCGGCCTGGTGATCGTGGTCATCTCGGTCGGGTCACTGTTCCTCCGCCGCCGCAGGGGTGAGATCTGATGAGCGCATCCACCGCCGTCCTCGACCAGGACCAGCCGGCGCCGGCGCCGCGGGAGCCGCGCCACCGCTGGGGCGGCCCGGACGAGAACGCGATCCCGATCGAGTTCTACGGGCTGCGCCGCGGCACGGTCACCGTGGTCACCACGTGCTGCGTGCTGTTCGCCATCTTCACGCTGATCCCCATCGTCTGGCTGATCATCAACTCGACCAAGACCCAGGCCAACATCTTCGAGACGTTCGGCTTCTGGTTCGCCTCCCCGTTCGTGTTCGGCCGCAACTTCAGCCTGCTGTTCCAGAACGTGGACGGCTACGGCATCTACTTCCAGTGGTTCGGCAACACCGTGCTGTACGCGGTGGTCGGCGGCGGTGGCGCGGCGCTGCTGTCCGCGCTGGCCGGCTACGGCTTCGCCCGGTTCCGGTTCCGGGGCGCGCGATTCCTGTTCTACGTGACGATCTCGGCCCTGCTGGTGCCGATCGCCGCCATCACGCTGCCGCTGTACCTGAGCTACGCCAGGGTGCACCTGATCGACTCGATCTGGGGCATGATCCTGCCCGCCATGGTCAGCCCGATCGGCGTGTACCTGATGAAGGTGTTCGTCGAGGTGTCGGTGCCGCTCGAACTGATCGACGCGGCCCGGCTGGACGGCGCGGGCGAGTTCAAGATCTTCTACCGGATGGCCCTGCCGCTGATGATCCCCGGGCTGATGACGGTGCTGCTGCTGAGCGTCGTCACGGTGTGGAACAACTACTTCCTGCCGCTGATCATCTTCAGCCAGAACCGGCTCTACCCGCTCACCGTGGGCCTGGGCCTGTGGTCGCAACGCGCCCAGAACAGCGGCAACGCCGAGCTGTTCCCGCTGGTCGTGCTGGGCGGCCTGGTCACCATCGTGCCGCTGATCGCGCTGTTCCTGATCTTGCAGCGGTACTGGCGCAGCGGCCTGCTGCTCGGCAGCATCGCGAACTGAGGAGGGTGGTACCCGTGGCGGCCAGCGTGACCCTGGACCAGCTGACCAAGACCTACCCGACCGGCGTGACCGCCGTGCGGGACCTGGACCTGCACATCGACGCGGGCGAGTTCGTCGTCCTGGTCGGCCCGTCCGGCTGCGGCAAGACGACCGCACTGCGCATGGTGGCCGGCCTGGAGCGGATCAGCGCGGGCACCCTCCGGTTCGGCGACCGGGTGGTCAACGACGTGCCGCCCCGGCAGCGCGACGTGGCCATGGTGTTCCAGAGCTATGCGCTCTACCCGCACCTGACCGTGGCCGAGAACATCGGCTTCTCGCTGGAAAACAAGAAAATCCCGAAGCCTGAACGCCAGCGCCGGGTCCGTGACACCGCCGCCATCCTGGGCCTTACCGGGCAGCTGAACCGCAAGCCGCGGCAGCTGTCCGGCGGCCAGAAGCAGCGGGTCGCCATGGGCCGGGCCATCGTCCGCGAGCCGGCCATTTTCCTGATGGACGAGCCGCTGTCGAATCTGGACGCCAAGCTGCGGGTGCAGATGCGCGCCGAGATGCTGGCCGTGCACCGGCGGGTCGGCGCGACCACGCTGTACGTCACGCATGACCAGACCGAGGCGATGACCATGGGCGACCGGGTGGCCGTGCTGTGCGACGGCGTGCTGCAGCAGGCCGCGCCGCCGCGGGAACTGTACGACCGGCCGGCCAACCTGTTCGTCGCCACGTTCATCGGCTCACCGGCCATGAACCTGTACCCGGCCCGGCTGGACATCGAAGGGGACACCGCCGAGCTGATCCTGGGCAGCCAGCGGCTCACCCTGCCGCCTGCCGTGGTCAAGCAGTCCACCGACCTGTCCTCGTTCAACGGCAGCGAGCTGATCGTGGGTCTCCGCCCGGAGGCACTGGCCGATCCGGCCAGCGCCGGGTCCCCGGCCGCGCCCGGGGCCAGCCTGACCGCCGAGGTGGAGCTGGTCGAGGTGCTCGGCACCGAGCAGCTGGTGCACTTCCAGCTGGACGTGCCACGGATCGGCGGCGGGCCGGCTGGCGTGGCCCGGGTCGCCCCACGCGCCACCATCCAGCCGCATGGCCGCGCCGTGCTGGCCGTGGACACCGAGCGGCTGCACTTCTTCGACCCGGCCACCGGGGCCGCCATTTACTGAACCACCTGCCCATCCGCTGCGTTACGGTGATCAAGCAGGGGGATGGGGGGATGACCGATGCCTGGTCCGTGGCCGACTATCCATAATGAGCGCGAAGTCCTGGCCAAAGACCTGAGCGCACTGACCGATGAGCAGTGGGCCACGCCGTCGCTGTGCGCCGGGTGGACCGTGCGGGACGTGCTCGGGCACATGACCGCGACGGCCAAGATGACGCCGCCCAAGTTCTTCCTGGCCCTAGCGGGCACCGGGTTCAAATTCAACGAGATGACGGCCCGGGAGATCGCCCGGGAGACAGCGGGCACCCCGGCGGACACCCTGGCCGAGTTCCGCCGCTACGCCCAGGCATCCACGCATCCGCCGGGGCCGGCCACCAGCTGGCTGGGCGAGACGGTCATCCACGGCACCGACATCCGGCGGCCGCTGGGCCTGAGCCGGGACTTCCCGGAGCAGGCCCTGGTCCAGGTGGCCGACTTCTTCAAGGGCTCCAACCTGCTGATCGGGGCCAAGAAGCGGATCGCCGGGCTGCGGCTGCAGGCCACCGACGCGCACTGGTCCACCGGCGCCGGCCCGGAGGTGTCCGGCCCGCTACTGTCCCTGATCATGGCCATGACCGGCCGCCTGGCCGTGCTCAGCGACCTGTCCGGCGACGGCGTCGGCCAGCTCCGCGAACGCAGCTAGTGAGCACCCCAGCCGGCTACTCCGGTACCCCGCTCCCGGCCAAGCTCGGCATCAAACCCGGCTACGCGGTCGCGCTGGTCGGCGCGCCGCCCGGTTTCCGCCAGCTGCTCGGGGAGGTGCCCGGCGCCGAACTGCTGGACGGGCTGCCCAGCAACGGGGAAGTCCTGGACGTGATCGTGTACTTCACCACGTCCCGCGCCGAGTATGCGGCCGAGCTGAGCACGCTGCGCGCGCACATGGCCCCGGCCTGCGGGCTGTGGATCGCCTGGCCGAAACGCGCGGCCAAGGTACCCACCGACATGACCGAGCACGTCATGCGGGAGGTCGCGCTGCCCACCGGCCTGGTGGACAACAAGGTGTGCGCGATCGACCAGGTGTGGACGGCCATGCGCCTGGTCATCCGCGTTGAGCTGAGGTAGGGACGGGTCAGTCGATCAGGTGGCGGCCGTCGAACTCGCCCAGGTCCTCGCGGTACAGCTCCAGCCCGACGCCGTTCGGGTCGCGGAAGTAGATGCTCTCCTCCACGCCGCGGTCCGGCCCGAGATAGTCGATCCCGGCCTCGTCGAACTTCTTCCTGGCCGCGTCGTACTGCTGCTGCGGGATGGAGATGGCCAGGTGCTGCACGCCGCCGATGGTCTCCTGCCACGCCGGGTGCTCATGCCCCGGGAAGTCGAAGAAGCCGAGCATGTTCTTGTTGCCGATGTCGAAGAAGAAGTGGCTCGACCCCGCGTAGTCCCGGTTCTCGACCAGCTCGACCAGCGGGAAACCGAGGAACTCCTGATAGAACTGGATGGTTTCCTCGACGTCGCGGCAGATCAGCGCGAGGTGGTGCACGCCGCGGACCGGGGTGGGCGGCCGTTCGCCGGCCGGGCGCAGGTAGCGCTCGCGCAGCTCGGCCCGCCGGGCCCGGATCTTCTCCAGTTCGGCTCCCTGGGGCTGTGCCATGACCGGCCTCCCTGCCTCGTCCGTCCGCCGCAGGCTTCAGGCTAACCCACCGGGGTTAACCTGATCCGGTGGGCCAACCGGGCAAAGACCAGGCGAAGATCTCGGTCTTCCTGCTCGATGATCATGAGATCGTCCGGCGTGGGGTACGGGATGTGCTGGCCGCCGAACCCGACATCACCGTGGTCGGCGAGGCCAGTACCGCCGCGTCCGCACTGGCCCGGATCCCGGCCCTGAGACCCGATGTGGCCGTGCTGGACATCCGGCTGCCGGACGGCGACGGCGTCACCGTGTGCCGCGAGATCCGGTCCCGGATGCCCCAGATCGGCTGCCTCATGCTCACCTCGTTCACCGACGACGAGGCGCTGTTCGACGCCATCATGGCGGGCGCCGCGGGCTATGTGCTCAAGCAGATCCGCGGCACCGACCTGGTCGGCGCGATCCGCACCATCGCCTCCGGCCAGTCGCTGCTCGACCCGGAAGCGGCCAGCCGGGTGATGCGCCGGATGCGGGACCAGGCCGCCCGGGCCGACCCGCTGGCTGGCCTGACCGACCAGGAACGCCGCATCCTCGAGCTCATCGGCCAAGGGCTGACCAACCGGCAGATCGGCGACCGGCTGTTCCTGGCCGAGAAGACGGTGAAGAACTACGTCTCCGCCTTGTTCGCCAAGCTCGGCATGCAGCGCCGCACCCAGGCCGCCGCCTATGCCGCCCGCGTCTTCGACGAGCGTTAGTCCAACGGCACCCGCCAGTCGAGCTGGGTGCCACGGCTGCCGGCGGCACTGATCTCCAGCTTGCCGCCGAGTTCGGTGGCCCGTTCGGCCAGGTTGGCCAGGCCGCTGCGCCGGGTGCTGCTGCCCATCCCGGTGCCGTCGTCACACACCCGCAGGGCCAGTTCCGAGTCGGCCTGCACGGTCACGTCCACCCGGGAGCTGTGCGCGTGCCGGGCCGCATTCGACAGCGCCTCGCGCAGCGCGCCGAGCAGGTGCTCGCCGATCTCGGACGGCACCGTCTCGTCCAGCGGGCCAACCAGCCGCAGCGACGGCGCGAAGCCGAGCGGGGCGCTCATCTCGTCCGCCACCTCGAGCACCTGGGCGCGCAGGCCCGGTGGCCGGCTGTCGCCGCGTGCCTGCAGCGAGAAGATGGCCGACCGGATCTCCCGGATGGTCTCGTCCAGGGCGTCCACCGCGTTGCTCACCCGGCTGGCCGCCTCCGGCCGGGTCAGCAGCGGCAGCGCGCCCTGCAGCGACATACCGGTCGCGTACAGCCGCTGGATCACCAGGTCGTGCAGGTCCCGGGCGATCCGGTCACGGTCCTGGAGGATGGCCAGCCGCTCGGCGTCGCTGCGGTGCTCGGCCAGTTCCAGCCCGATGGCCGCCTGCGCCGCGAACGTGCTGATCATCTCGATGGCCTCCGGGGGCAGCGGCATCGCCCCGGCCTCGCGGCCCACAGTGAACACGCCGCGGACGTCGCCCGGTTCGCCCAGCGGGAACAGGATGGCCGGCCCCAGCGGCAGCAGCTCCCGGGCCGTGCGCGCCACCCGCTCGTCGTGGGCGAAATCGGTCACCGTGACCGGCTCACCGCTGAGCATGACCCGGCCGGACAGCGACCGGTCCACCGGCAGCACCAGCCCGATCGCATCGTCCGCGGCCGAGCCCGCCGCATGCTGGATGACCAGCTGCTGCCGGTCCGGGGTGGGCACCGCCAGCACGACCACATCGGCGCCGGACATGTCCATCGTCTGCTGCGTAACCAGGGCCAGCATCTCGTCCGGCCGGGCCCCGGACAGCAGCCGCCGGGTCACCTCACTGCTGGCCCGCAGCCAGCGCTGCTGGCGCCGCGCCTCCTCGTACAGCCGGGCGTTGTCGATGGCCACGCCCGCCGCCGCGGCCAGCGCCACCAGCAGCGCCTCGTCTTCCTCGTCGAAGTCGGCGCCGCCCTCCTTCTCGGTCAGGTAGAGGTTCCCGTACACCCTGGCCCGGACCCGGATGGGCACCCCGAGGAAGGACCGCATCGGCGGGTGCCCGGCCGGGAAACCGTGTGAGCTGGGGCTGCCCGCGATGTTCGGCAGGCGCAGCGGGCGCGGCTCGCTGATCAGGGCGCCGAGCAGGCCGAGCCCCTCCGGCCAGTGGTGAATCCCGGCGATCTGCTCCTCAGCCAGGCCAACCGGCACGAACTCGGCCAGCCGGCCGCCGTCGCCGATCACCCCGAGCGCACCGTAGCGGGCCCGGACCAGCGTGATGGCGGCCTCCACGATCTGCCTGAGCACCACCTCCAGGTCCAGGTTGGCGCCCACCGCGACGACCGCCTCGAGCAGCGCGTAGACCCGGTCCCGGGTGGCCAGCACGCTCTGCAGCCGGGACTGGAGCTCGGTCAGCAAGTCGTCGAGCCGTGCCTGCGGCAACATCGGCTGCTGATCCGGCGACTCCACGGCCTCCCCCCAAGCCTCTAAGCTGCTGGTAAGCCCGAACCAACGGTAACGGCTGGCCACGGCGGTTGTCTGCAGCGACCGGGCGGCCAGCGGCGAAGGTTGCGGGTCCCGGAGCGGAATGGGCCGGCTAGAGAGATGATGGTGTGGTGACGCGGACGCCGAAGCGCTTGGTGGCTGCGCTTGGCCGCCGGGCTGGGCTGGATGCCAACCCGCTCCGCCGCAGCTCGGACCGGGCGGAAGCGTGGCTGCGGATTGGCTTGGTGCTCGTGTTCCTGGTGGCCAGCCCGCTCGCCGCGATCGGCCTGGGCAAACTGACCAGCGCCGCCTCGTTCAGCGCGGCGCGGGCCCAGGCGGCCAGCGAGCGGTACGTGCCCGCGGTGCTGGTGGACAAGGTGGCCCGGGCGGCCGACGACCCGCTCTATGGCGCCAGCGGCCTGGTCTGGGCCCGGGCCCGGTGGACCGCTCCGGACGGGCAGCAGCAGATCGGCAACGTCCCGGCGCCGGTCGGCAGCAAGGCGGGCCGCACCGTGTACATCTGGGTGGACCGGACCGGCCAGCTGGCCTATCCGCCGATCGGGGAGAGCCAGATCGCCAGCCGGGTCATCGCCGTGATCGCGCTCACCCCGGCCGCGCTCGGCATCGTGTTGCTGATCGCGGCGTGGCTAGCCCGGTCGGTGCTGGACCGGAGGCGGTTGCAGGACTGGGCGGCGGAGTGGTCGGCCGTCGAGCCGGAGTGGACCAAGCGGCTTCACTAAGCGTGACCGGCCGGCCCATTTGACGCCGGCTGCCTTGGTGAACATAATTCCCAAAGCGCCCCTAGCGCACCCAGGACGTAGCCCGGCAGCGTGGCTACCTCTGTCACTTGTGACAGCAGGAGTCAGCCGTGCTCGAAATGGAAGCTGAGGGTCCCCCGGACAGCACCGGGCCGGAACTCCCCCTCCCCCTCCGCCTTGTCCCGCTTCCCGCGCCCGATCGCGACGTGCTCGACAGCGCGCGGGCCCGGCTCGCCGTGACCGGTGACCGGCCCATTCCGGCTCAGCCGGGACCGGCTGCCCGGCATCTCCCCCGCCCGCTGGATGACCTGCGCGCGGCCAGCGCGGTGGCCCGCCTAGGCGGCCAGGACGGGCAGCGGCCCGCCGAGCCGCTCGATCTGGGCGCGGCGCTGGTCCTGCTCAGCAACGTTCGGCTCTATCTCGACCAGCTGGAAGCCAGCCTGCTCGACCTGGCCCAGCAGGCGGAGATGAGCTGGGACCTGATCGCGGCCATCCTCGGCATCCCCGCCACCGAGGCCAAGGACCGCCTGACGGCCCTGCACAGCCGCCCGGAACCCGGATGAGCGGGTTTCCCCATCGGGCCGGGCCGGGACGCCGATCGGGGGCAGCGTCCCGGCCCGGACCGGCCAGCCGGCCGTTTGAGCTGGGCGCTCGGCGGCAGATAACTAAGCAGTACCCCACGGTCGGCCACGCTGTGACCAGGCCGGGAGGAGGTCACGTTGGTTGCCGAGGAAAAGTCCACTGCACTGCCGAGCGAGCGTTACGAGGACCTGCTCGAATCGCTGACCGAGCTGGGCCGCACGCTGGCTGAGGACGAGTCAGTCCAGGAGACCCTGGGCAGCATCCTCACCCTGGCGACCCGGCTGGTGCCCGGCTGCCACGCGGCCAGCGTCACCGTCCTGGACGACGATGGCAAGCCGATGACCATAGCGGCCAGCGACGCGGAGCAGGAAGAACTGGACCGCCGCCAGTACCTGCTGCACGACGGGCCCTGCCTGGACGCGGCCCGGCGGCAGCAGATCAACACCTGGAGCCTGGCCGAGGCCAAGCAGCACTGGCCGGACTTCACCGCGCTGGCCACCGAGATGGGGCTGCGCAGCTACCTGGCGGCCGGGCTCGGCCTGGGCAACCAGCGGCTGGGCGCGCTGAACCTGAGCAGCCGCGGCGCGGACGGCTTCGACCGGCTGGACGAGGAACTGGTGGGGCTGTTCGTCCCGCTCGCCTCGGCTGCGATCGTGACCGTTAGCCGGTACCAGCAGGCCCGGGAACTAGCCGCCCAGCTCAACCAGGCGCTGTCCTCCCGGGCCGTCATCGACCACGCCATCGGGATCATCATGGCCGAGTCGAAGCTCCCGGCTGAGCAGGCGTTCGGGGCACTGCGGCGGGCGTCCAACAACCGCCGGATGAAGCTCCGCGACCTGGCCGCCGAGATCGTGACCCGGGTCGGCGGGCAGGCACCGGCCGAATACGTCACGGGGGCTTAGCCAGGCTCAGCGGCGGGTTCCCGGGCCGGCCAAGTACCATTCCCGCAGATGCACAGCGACATGATCCGCGACTCGCCCGGCGAGCATGGCGACCTGACCCGCGCCGAAGCGGGGCTTTCCGTGCTGACTCAGGCGTGGCAGCGGGCCGTCGAGCAGCTGGGCTCGGTGACACCGCCAGCCCAGCTACGCGCGCTGCTCATCGTCGACGAAGCCGGCACGATCAACCTGACCCGGCTGGCCAAGATGCTGGGCGCGTCCACGTCGGCCACCAGCAAGCTGTGTGACCGGCTGGTGGCAGCGGGCTTGCTGGCCCGGCAGCAGGCCGCGGCCAGCCGCCGGGAGATCACCCTGCGCAGCACCGAGTCCGGGCAGCGGGTGGCGCAGTGGGTGCGCGACCAGCGCCGCGCCGCGCTGGACCAGACGCTGGCCTCGCTCAGCCCGGAGGGCCGCCGGGATCTGACCCGCGGGCTGGCCGAGCTGGCCCGCCGGGGTTAGCGCCGGCCGGCCGTTCCGGCCGGACGAATAGGGTCTACCGGGTGCGCGGCCGGGACCTTGGTCCCTATTCCCACTGACCGTAACGCTGGATAGTGACGCTCACAGCGGGGAGGTGTCATGGCCATGACTGCGCTACGGCGGCTGGAGGCGTTGCCCCGGGCGGAGTCACTGCGGCTGCTGAGCTCGGTGTCGCTGGGCCGCCTGGTGTTCACCCATCTGGCGCTGCCTGCCATCCGGCCGGTCAACCACGCCGTGGCCGGTGAGCAGGTCATCATCCGCGCCTATCTGGGCACGGCTATCAGCACGGCGGTGCGCGGCCAGTCCGGCACCGTGGTGGCCTACGAGGCGGACCTCATCGATCCCGACACCCATCTCGGCTGGAGCGTGATCGTGGTGGGGCGGGCCACCCGGCTGACCGACCAGGCCAAGGCGGCCCGGTACCGGGAGCTGCTGCGGCCCTGGGTGGATGGCGGGGCGGACGACCTCATCGCCATCCAGGCCGACATGGTGGACGGCTTCCGGCTGGTCGAAACGGCCGCCTGAGGCGGCTCAGCGGGCTGGCTGGTCCTGCGCCGCCGCCCACATCCGCTGGTACAGCCCACCGGCCTGGAACAGCTCCCGGTGCGTGCCGCGTTCGGCCACCCGGCCGCGGTCCAGCACGACGATCTCGTCCACCTGGTCCAGCCCGTCCAGGTCGTGCGTGATGAGCAGGGTGGCCCGGCCGGCCGTCGCGGCCAGCAGGTCGGCGGTGAGCGCCCGCCGGTTGTCCGGGTCGAGGTGCGCGGCCGGCTCATCCAGGATGAGCAGCGGCGGGTCGGCCAGCAGGGCCCGGGCCAGCGCGATCCGCTGGCGTTCCCCGCCGGACACCGCGGCGCCGCCCGGGCCGACCAGGGTGTCCCAGCCCTGCGGCAGCGACCGGATCCAGGGCAGCAGCCGGGCCTGCGCGGCCACCTGGTCCAGGTCCTGCTGGCTGGCCCCGGGCCGGGCCAGCCGGATGTTGTCCGCGATGGTGGTGTCGAACAGGTGCGGATCTTCGGTGCAGCCGCTGATCATGGTGCGCACCTCGGCCGGGGCGTAGCTGGCCAGCTCGGCGCCACCCAGCGTTGCCGTGCCGCCGGCCAGGTCGGCGAACCGGAGCAGCACGGCGGCCACGGTGGACTTGCCGGACCCGCTCGGGCCGAGCAGCGCCACCCGGCGGCCGGCCGCCAGGTCCAGATCCACCCCGTCGATGGCCAGCGGCCCGCCTGGCTGGTACCGGACCTGGGCGCCGCGCAGGCTCACCCGCAGCGGGCCGGCCGGCAGCGGCCGCGGCGCGGCCGGCTCGGCCACCGGGTCGGCCGCGTCCAGCACCG
>DATCUG010000300.1:0-10167 GCA_036567525.1 Streptosporangiaceae bacterium
CGGCTGTCCGGTGCCCGGCCCGCCCTCCGGGGCCGCGCCGACGATCGGCTGGTTGAAGCAGTCCGGCAGCCGGCCCAGGATGCCCCGCTCACACAGCACCAGCGGCACTCCGGCCAGGCAGCCGGACGCCCGCAACGTCCAGTCCTGGCTCAGGTCCACGTGCTTGAGTACATAACGGCCAGTGCCGATGCGGACCCGTTCCAGCCGCGCGCCGGACTTGCCGGGGACTGAACCGAAGGGTGCCCGGCCGGTCGCCCCGGCCAGCAGTTCGGCCAGGTCGCGGTAACGGCGTGGCCCGGCCTGCGGGCTGGGCGCCGGCTGGTCAGGCATCGGCCGCCTCCATCTTGGCCAGCCGCATATTAGCGGTGTACATCCGTGCCCATAGAGGGGCAGGAAAGTGCACCGCTAACCGGCCGGGCGCTCGGCTACCGCCGCCCACGCGGTGGCGCTGATGTCGATCGGGTCGGTGGGCAGCTCGCGGCGGCACTGCTCGCGCAGCGCGGCCTGGTGCTCCGGGGACAGCGACACCACATACGCCCCGGCCGGCCCGACGCCGAACGTGAACGCTTCCCACCACTCGTCGAAGGGCTGCCGGACCTGTACGGTCAGCGTGCTGACCTGCGCCGTGCCCAGGCCGGCCCGCGCGAACAGCCGGGCCAGGTCCCCGTCCCGGACGCCAGGCAGGCCGGACTCATCGTCCGCCGCCGGGTCCAGCTCACGCGCCGCCCGCCAGAACGCCCCCAGCGGCCCGCGGCCGCCCGCGTGATCCCAGACGCAGGCGGCGACGGTCCCGCCCGGCCGGGTCACCCGGCCCATCTCCCGCAGGCCCTGCACCGGGTCTTTCATGAAATGCACGACAAGCTGGGCCAGCGCGGCGTCGAAGGCCTGGCCGGGGAACGGCAGCTGCTCGGCCGTGGCCTGCTGGATGTCCACCCCCGGCAGCCGGTCCCGCGCCGCGGCGGCGAACGACGCCGACGGTTCCACCGCGCGCACCGCGCCCGGGCCGCAGCCCACATCGAGCACTTGCCGCCCAGCGCTGACCGCGGCCAGGTCCGCGAACTGCACGGCCAGCGGCTCCGAGTACTTCCCCATGAACCGCCGGTAGGCGTCCGCGCTGACCTCGAAGCTCATGATGGCAAGTTACCCCGTGGCCGGCAGGCCGGCTCAGTAGCGGAGGGTGGCCTGCACCGCGTAATGGTCTGACGGGTAGGTGCCGGTGGCCGGGCGGGTGCCCAGCAAGGTGGCCTGCACCGGGTGGCCGGCCCCGCCCCGGCGCGGGGTGGCGGAGAAAATGTAGTCGATCCGCCGGCTGGGCCACAGCAGCTGGGTGGCCCACGGGTTGCTGTTGGACCAGGTGTGACCCGGGGTGGCTGGGCCAGCGACCTCCCAGGCGTCATACCACGACAGCCCGGGCACGGGCGCCGCCGTCCGGCCGGTCAGCATGCGGATCTCGTCGCTGTCCGGGTCGGCGTTGAAGTCACCGCAGACGATGAGCGGCACCCGCGGGTCCGCGGGCGGATCGATGCTGCGCAGCAGTTCGCGGACGGCCTGCTGACGGGCCTCGCTCTGGTCCAGCCACCAGGCGTCCATGACCAGGCCGTACACCTGGACCGGCCCGCGTGGCCCGGCCAGCCCGGCGAACTGCACCCGCGCGCCGCCGAACGCGTGGCTGGACTGGTGCTCGATCGGCCAGCGGGACAGCACCGCCACCCCGGACAGCGCGGCGTCATCGTCCTCGGCCGTGACGCCGCTGAACACGTGGTGCGGCAGCCCCAGCGGGCCGGCCAGCCGGCCGCACTGGCTGTCCTCGCCCGTGGCCCACGACTCGGTCAGCACGACGATGTCCGGCTGGGCGTCGCGCAGCGTGGCCACGATCGCGGTTTCCCGGTCCTTCCACGGGCCGTACCGGCCCCACACGTTCCAGGTGATGATCCGCATGGTCGTCTCGATCAGCGGGCCGTACGAGCCGGGCGGGATGTTATCCATAGCGAATCGCTCCTGTCGGCGGGTGCATCGCCGCTACCCCGGCGCCCAGGCTCGTAACGTGGCCATGGCCAGGCAGTCCTGCCCGCCGATCCGCCCGGGCCCGTGTCGAGAAACACGGCTCGGCCCCGTACCTCCTGAGCAGGCACACCGGAAATCCAGGAGGAACATCATGTCCACCACGCCCGCCTCCATCCGCACGTCCGCCGCGCCCTCCGCGCCGTCCGCGTCGTTCCTGGCCCGCCGCCCCGTCTGGCAGGTCTGCTACCTGTCCGGCCTGGCCGCCAGCGTCGCCGTCGAGACGTGGGGACTGGCCGCCCGGGCCGCCGGCGTGCCCATGAGAGCCGCGAGCCTCGGCTCGCAGCACGCGACGGCGATCACGGTCGGCATGTTCGCGATGGGGACGCTGGTCGTCACGTTCTGGTTCACGTTCGCCGTCATCCTGATGGCCCGCTTCGCGAAGAACCCCCAGCGGACCTATCTCTCTACGGCGCTGCCGTTGCTCGCCCTCTCCCTGGCCGTGCCGCTCACGGCAGCGGACACGGCGGTCTCGACCAAGCTCACACTCGCCGCCGCACACCTGATCGCCGGTGCGATCATCATCCCGGCGGTGGCGAAGCGGCTGCCGCCGCGGCGGATCTCGCCCCAGCCGGTGACCAGCTAGCCGGGAAGGCCAGGGCGTCAGGCGCTGGGCGGCAGGTAGCCGTGGCTGATCAGGCGCTGAGCCCCGGCGGCGTACCGGTCCGGGTCGTCCGGGGCCAGCGTGCCCAGCCCGTCCACGTACCGGTTGAACATGCAGAACGCGGCGGCGATCAGCACGGTGTCGTGGATCTCCAGGTCGGTCGCACCCTCGGCGCGGGCCGCCGCCACGTCGTCCGCGGTCACCGCCAGCCCGCTCTGCTGCACCGCGGCTGCGATCCGCAGCAGCGCCTTCAGCTTGGCTGACACCGGCGCGCTGGCCGCGTCCGCCCGGACCTGCTCGACCACGGCCATGCCGCCCGGCAGCTGGGCGGCCGCAGAAGCCGAGTGCGAGCCTGCGCAGTACCGGCAGTCGTTCAGCCCGGACACGTAGGCCGCGATCAGCTCCCGCTCGCCGCGGGTCAGCGTGCCCGGCCCGCGCAGCAGCACCTCGGCCAGCTCGCTCAGCGGCCGGCCGGTCTCGGGGCGGAACAGCAGCAGGCCACGGATCCCGGGCTCATCGGAGTTCAGGGTGATGTGCGGCATGAACGCTCCTCACGCCAGGCCGGGCAGCCGCTACCGGCCGCTGAACCGGGACAGATAGCTCCAGGTCGGCTGGAACCCGAAGCGCTGGTAGAGCCGGATCGCGGCGGTGTTCCCCGGCAGCACGCCGAGCACCAGGTCGTGCACGCCGGCCGCGGCCAGCTGGCTGATCAGCTCACCGAGCAGCCGGCTGCCGATGCCCTGGCCGCGGTAGGCAGGCAGCACCCCCAGCGACTCGATCTCACCGAGCTGCGCGCCGGTCTGCCAGGTGTCCGCGGCCCAGCTGCCGGCGGCCGCCATGACGTGGGCCAGTCCATAGCCGGCCAGTTCGTCGCCGGTGTCGGCCAGCAGCAGGATCGTGCCCGGCTTGCCGAGCAGCTCACGGTAGAGCTGGCTGCGGGCGGCCCAGGTCTGCTGGTCGTCCACGTAGGGGGCCAGCTCGGGCATGGACGCCACATGCTGGTGGTGCACGCTGACCCACAGCGGTTCCAGCGCGGGCAGGTCAGCCAGCGAGCCTGGGCGGAGTTCCACGGGGCCGGTCACCCCGGCATCGTCGCACAGCACCGCCCGGAGAGCGGAATCGGCCGCCCGCCGGATATGCCGGGATATTCGCTGGCTGCGGGACCGCCGCCGTGCCACTGTGGCGGGTGGGGAGTGGCCCTCCGGGAACCGGGGAGCTGGGGAACATGAACGAGGAACTCCGCACCGAACTGCTGGCCCGGGCCGACCGGGACCAGACCGCACGGAAGTCACTGCCGCCCGCGTTGCGAGCGCAGCGATGGGAGCAGGTCATCGCGCCAGTCGACCGGGCCAACACAGCCCGGATGCGGAAGATCGTGGCCCAGTATGGCTGGCCCGGGTACACGCTGGCCGGGACGGACGGCGCGCACGCCGCCTGGCTGCTCGTTCAGCACGCGCCGCCCGGGTTTCAGGAGGAATGCTTGCCGCTGCTCGAACAGGCGGTCGCCTGCGGCGACGCCGCGCCGCGGGACCTGGCTTACCTGACCGACCGGGTGCTGATGCACCGCGGTGAACCGCAGGTCTACGGCACCCAGTACCAGGTCATAGACGGCGAGGTGAGCCTGTGGACGGTGCGCGACCCGGACCGGCTGGACCAGCGCCGGGCCGCGCTCGGGCTGCCCCCCGAGGCGGAGAACCGGGCCCGCCTGCTGGCCGCCGAGCGGCTGACCGGATGAGCCGGGAGCTGAGCGCCGCGTACGCGGACACCCGGCTGACCGCGCTGTACGACGCGCTGAACCCGCCGGGTGACGACACCGCGTTCTTCCTCAGCCTGCCCGACCAGCCGGCCGAGGCGGTACTCGACGTGGGCTGCGGCACCGGGCTGCTGGCCTGCGCGCTCGCCGCGCGTGGTCATCAGGTGACCGGCGCGGACCCGGCGCCGGCCATGCTGGCCGTGGCCCGCGGCCGGCCCGGCGGTGACCAGGTGCGCTGGATCGAGGCGGACGCCGCCGGCCTGTCCGTGCCCACCCGCTTCGACCTGATCATCATGACCGGCCACGTGTTCCAGTTGCTGCTCAGCGACGGCGATGTCCGCGCCGCCCTCGGCAACCTGCGCCGCCACCTGGCCCCGGGCGGCCGGATCGCGTTCGAGACCAGGAACCCACAGGCCCGGGAATGGCAGTACTGGTCGCCACGGGAAACCCGGCGGCGGGTGGACACCGCGGCCGGCCCGGCCGACGTGCATTACGACATCAGCGAGGTGACCGGTGATCTCGTCACGTACGAGACATGCGTCCGGTTCCCCGGCGGCGAGCAGGTCACCGTCCCGGACACGCTGCGTTTCATGGATCAGGCTGAGCTGGCCGGGTTCCTCACCGAGGCCGGGCTGACCGACGTCATTTGGTACGGCGACTGGGACCGGTCACCGGCCAGCCCGGCCAGCCCCGAGATCATCGCCGTGGCCCGGGCGCATTAGCCGGGCACTGGCGTTCGGCAAAAATGGGTTCCTGACAACGGGCCTGGCGCGGAGTAGAACAGGGGTCATGATTGAGCCCTATCAGGCCCTGGGCCTGGTGCCCACCATGCGCGGCATCCGGCGCCGCGCGGAGATCGCCACCAACCTGGAGCACCTGTCACACCTGATCAAGGCCGCCTCCTGGCTGTCCAGCCTGGACCTGCCGGTCCGCCTGATCGCCATCCCGGAAGGTGCCCTGCAGGGCTTCAACGACGAGGTCCTCGACACCGACCACGAGGAATTCGCCCGGGAATGCGCGATCGACATTCCCGGCCCGGAAACGGATCACCTCGGCGGGCTGGCCCGGCAGTGGAACGCGTTCATCATGGGGCAGGCCAAGGCCCGCCACCCAGAATTCCCCGGCCGGTTCTTCAACGTCGGGTTCATCCTCGATCCGGCGGGCGAGATCATCCTGCGGCATCACAAGGTGGTGCCGCTGCTGCCGGTCGAGCACTCGGTGACCCCGCACAACGTCTGGGACCGCTGGATCGAGCTGTACGGCCGCAATCTCGACGCGTTCTACCCGGTCGCCGACACCGAGATCGGCCGGCTCGGCTTCCTGATGGCGAACGAGGGCTCCTATCCGGAGAACGCCCGCGGTCTGGCCATGAATGGGGCTGAGGTCGTGTACCGCGGCCCGTATCCGCACCCGCACGTGGGCAACGGCCTGTTCGAGATCCAGAACCGGGCCCGCGCCCTCGACAACAATATGTATCTGATCGCATGCAACGTAGGGACATATTTTCTTAACGCCGATTCCGATGTGCCCATAGATACGTTCGGCGGGGGGTCTGCGGTGATCGACTACCGCGGGCAGATCGTCGGCCGGCACGACTACAGCGGCGGGTCGTCCTGGGTGGCGGGGACGATCGACGTGGAGGCGCTGCGCCGGTTCCGGGCCAGCGCGCAGTGGGACAACTGGGTCAAGGACCTGACCACCGAGCAGTACCAGATCATCTACGAGGAGCCGGTCTACCCGAAGAACCTGTACCTGGACCGGGCGCCGTACCAGCACGCCGAGTACCGGCGTGAGGTCATCGATCAGCAGATCGAGCTGATGCACAAGCGGGACATCTGGCGGCGGCCGTCCGGCGGTGACCTCAGCGGCTGAACACGATGTGACCTTCGGCGTGGCTGATGGCCAGGCCGATGGCGAGGTAGCGCACCGTGCAGGCGGTGGCGCAGCGCACGTCGATGGTCTGCGCGCTGCCCTCGGTAGCGATCAGCAGATCGCCCGGCCGGACACCGGCCCTGGTCAGCTCGGCTCCGGGCAGCCGGAGGATGCTGTCCGTCCCTGGGTGCTTGTTGCCGCGGGAGAACCGGTCGGCCAGGTACGCGGAGCCGGCGGCGCTGAACCCGGGCGGCACGAACCCGGTGCTCTCCACGCCGATGTCGCCGCCATGCGGCAGCCGGGACTGGATGAGCAGGCTGACCCGGCCGTCCGGCGCGATGGCGTACACCTGGCCGGTGGACTCGTCCGGCCCGATCAGGTCGCCGCCGTACCGGCCGAACGAGGCCGGGGCGACCGACACGCCGCCCTCCAGGTGCGGGGCGTGCGCGGTGATCGTGCGGACGCCACCCGTGCACGTGATGGCCAGGACCGTCGTCCCGGTGGCGTTCCGCGCCGTGACCAGCAGAGCGTGCCCGAACCGGCCGGTGGTGTCGGCGGTGATGCCGTCCGGCATGAGGGTGGCCGCCACGCTGGCGAACCGCCGCGCCTGGCCACTGGCGCTGATCATGATGACGCCGGGGGGCTTGGACGGCTGGATGGCGAAGATGGCGCCGGGCGGGAACGAGCACCGGGTCCCGGCGACCTGGCCGGCGGCGGGCCTGGTGAGATACGGCTCTGGCCCGATCGCCGTGGTGTAGCCGCCCGGCCCGCGGGCGAACGGCCGGAGGCTGCCCGGCTGGCTCAGCCGGAACAGCCGGCCCGCGGCCGCCACCGTGAACGACCCGTCGCTGGCCGGCCCGGCCAGATCGACCACGCCGGGCAGATGCCGGAACCTGACCCAGTGCGCGGGCAGCCGGGCGCCCCCGCCGGTGCCACCGCTCGTCGTGCCTGCGGAGGAGCACGCCACCAGCGCCAGGCCCAGCGCCAGGCTGAGCCAGGCGGCCCGGGGCCGGTGGCGTGTCACAGCAGCCCGAGTTTACGGAGCGGCTGGGCTACCTCCGCGGGGAAAGCGTCACATCGGACGACCAGATCTCCGAATCCTGACTGGCACCAACGGCACTGCCCCAGGTCAGCGACAGGTGACCGGGCCGGCCCGGCAGCACCGCGATGCCGAACGTGTCGCCCGGCCACACGCTGGCCTTGCCGTACTGGGTGGACACCCGGACCGCCGGGCCGAGCCAGCCGTGCCGGATGGAGAACGGGCGCAGGTAAGTGGCATACCCCTGGGCCGGGGCGCTGGTCTGCCAGCCGAGGTAAGCCACCCCGGGCGGGCCGCCGGCCGACTGCACGATGTGCGGCGCCTTGTCCACGTCGGGCGTGACCCGGACCGGCCGGGACCAGGTCCGGCCCTGGTCCCGGGAGTAGCTGAGCCAGCCGATGTCACCCCGGCTGGTCTGGGTGTCCCAGGTGGCGTACAGGTTCCCGGCCGCGTCGGCGGAGATGTCTCCGTCGATCCACCATTCGGGCAGGGAAATCGTGCCCGTGCTGGGCCACAGCTTGAGCGGGTGCGCGGGCCAGTGGGTGCCGTCGGGGGAGGAGGTGAAGAATTCGTGGCCCGGGTGCACGGCCAGCGTGCCCGGGTCGGTGGGATGGCCGATGTACAGCACGTCGACCCGGCCGGCCGGCTGGACCACGACCGAGGCGCTGTAGCCGCCGCCCAGCGGGAAGTTAGGCTCGACGTGCCTGATCGGGCCCCAGGTCCGGCCGCCGTCGGTGGACTTCTGGATCACCGCGTTGAAGTCGCCGTTCGAGTACGCACAGCTACCGCTCGGGCTGCACAGCAGCTTGACCTCGCTGGCTGAGGGACCGTAGTCCCAGGTCAGGTACACGGTGCCGGTCCGGCTGACGGCGATGAAATCCCGGTCGCCCCAGTTGCCGCTGGCCGGCGGCAGGTCGGTGGACACCTGCGGGAAGCTCTGCCCGTGGTCGAACGACGCGGCCACCACCGGGTACATGCTCGTCTTGGGCTTCTGGAACGCACCGTTGGAGTGCATGAACGCGGCATACACGGTGCCGCCTGGGCCGACTGCGATAGCCGGGTCCCAGCTGTCCCCGGCCGAGCCGGGTACGGTCATCGCCGGGCCCCAGTGCCGCCCGCCGTCGGTGGACCGGGCGAAGCCGATGCCGCCGCAGCCGATCCACACCGCGTACACGTAGTCCGGCGCCGCGGTGGCCTCCTCGACCTCGGAGTTGTTCCCGCTGCACTGGCTGATGTTGGTCATCGGGGTGACCACCGGACCGCGGTGGCCGTGGGTGCCGGCGTACGCGGCGGGCCCGGCCCAGGCCGCGGTGCCGGTAACGGCTAACAGGGCCGCTGCCGCGGCCAGCCTTGAGCGCAGGATCACTGGTGATCGCCTCCGTTAGCGCACAAATGAATGGTGAATGGTGAGACCCCGTTACATCTCCAGTATGACCGTGACCGGGCCGTCGTTAACCAGGCTGACCATCATGTGCGCGCCGAACACGCCGGTCTCCACCCGGGCGCCCAGCTCGCGCAGCGCCGCCACCACCGCCTCCACCAGCGGCTCCGCCACCGGGCCGGGCGCGGCCGCCTGCCAGGTCGGCCGGCGGCCCTTGCGGGTGTCCGCGTACAGCGTGAACTGGCTGATGACCAGCAGCGGCGCGTTCACGTCGGAACAGGACTTCTCACCGTCCAGGATGCGCAGCCCCCACAGCTTGGCCGCCAGCTTCGCGGCCTGGGCGGGCGTATCGTCGTGCGTCACGCCGATCAGCACCATCAGCCCGGGCTCGTCGATAGCGCCGGTGACCTGTCCGTCCACCGACACGCTGGCCTGCGTCACTCGTTGCACCACAGCTCTCACCCGAGCACTGTAGGACGCATGCTGGAGTCGAGTGACGTCATCGCGTTCGCGGCCGCGGCCGACCTGGCCCGGGCCCGGGTGTTCTACGAGCGGACGCTGGGCCTCACCGTGACCGAGCACAACGACTTCGCCTGCGTGCTGGACGCGCACGGCACCATGCTCCGGGTGACCGCGGTACCCAATGTGTCGGCCCCCGGGTACACCGTGCTGGGCTGGCGGGTCGCGGACATCACCGCGGCCGTCCGCGGGCTGGCCGCCCGGGGCGTCGAGTTCCGCCGGTACGACGGCATGGACCAGGACAGCGACGGCATCTGGACCACCCCAGGTGGCGACCGGGTGGCCTGGTTCGCCGACCCGGACGGCAACCTCCTGTCCCTCACCCAGTTCACGAGGACCCCATCATGACGGATGAATCAGCCAGCTCCGGCGGGCCCGCGGCCAGCGCACCGGGCCTGCCCACGGCCGTGGACCGCGCCACCTTCCAGGCCGAACTGGACCGGCTGCGGCTCCGGGAGAAGGCGCACACCCGGGAGGGCGACGCGATCGCCGCGGCCCGGCGGCGCCTGCCCATGGTCGAGGTGGACGCCAGCCTCACCCTGACCGGGCCCCGGGGGCCGCTCACCCTGCTAGACGCGTTCGAAGGCCGCCGGCAGCTCATCGCCTACTACTTCATGTGGTGGGCCGGCCATCCCGCGGCCGAGCAGTGCGAAGGCTGTACGTGGGTCACTACTCAGGTCTCCGAGCTGTCCTACCTGCATTCCCGCGACATCACCTACGCGGTCTTGTGCCAGGGGCCCTACGACGAGAGCGTCCGCTACCGCGATTTCATGGACTGGCACATGCCCTGGTACTCGGCCCAGGAGTCCGTCGGCACGCTGCTGACCGGGCGCCAGGTCGGCCTGTTCCACCTCGTGTGCTACCTGCGCGACGGCGACCGCGTCTTCGAGACCTACTGGACGAACGGCCGCGGCGCGGAAGTGATGGACTACAATTAC
>DATCUG010000301.1:0-2054 GCA_036567525.1 Streptosporangiaceae bacterium
AGGTCCCGCTGCCACAGCGCGTAGTCGGCGTACTGCAGCGGAAGCGGGGCCCGCTCCGGGGCGCGGCCTTCCCGGCGGGCGCCGAACGCGGCGCCCAGGTCCCGGGCCAGCACATCCATCGACCACTCGTCGGCCACCGTCCGGTGCGCCACGATCAGCAGCACATGCTCGGTGCCCGAGAGCACGAACAGGTGCGGCTGCCAGGGCAGCTCGGCGCCGAGTTCGAACCGCCGGCCGGCGGCCGCGGCCAGCAGCCCGCCGAGTTCCGCTTCCGCCGTCTCGGTCACGGTGAGCTCCGGCAGCGGCGCGTCCCCGGCCTGGATGTGCTGATAGGGGGTACCCGCCGCATCGGGGAACGTGGTCCGCAAGATCTCGTGCCGGCCCGCCACGTCGGCCAGGGCCGCGCCCAGCGCGGCGCGGTCCAGCTCACCGGACAGCCGCAGCGCGAGACTGACCGTAGCCGCCGGGCTGCTCTCCTGGAGCCGGCTCAGCTGCCACATCCGCAGCTGGCCGTAGGACAGCGGGATCTGCTCCGGCCGGCCCATCGGGCGGAGCGCGGGCCGGGCCTGGCTGCCCAGCGCCCGGGCCATGCCCGCCACCGTGGGCGCGTTGAACAGCTGCCGGATGCTGACCTCGGTCTGTGTCTCCTCCCGGATGCGGTTGATCAGCCGCACGGCCAGCGAAGAATCGCCGCCCAGGTTGAAGAAGCTGTCGTCGGCCCCGACCCGGTCCAGCCCGAGCACCTCAGCGAACAGCGCGCAGAGCAGTTCTTCCTTTGGGTTGGCCGGGGCCCGCCAGGAGACCAGGCCCGCGTAGTCCGGGGCGGGCAGCGCCGCCCGGTCCACCTTCCCGTTCGCGGTCACCGGTAGCGTGCCCAGCACCACCACGGCGGACGGCACCATGTACTCGGGCAGCCGCCCGGCCGCGAACTCGCGCACCCGGACCCCGGACAGCGCGGATTTGGCCGCGTCGCCGGGTGCGGCCCCGTCCGGGAGGGCGCCATCTGGGAGGGCGCCGTCTGGGAGGGCGCCGTCCACGATGGTGCCGTCCGCGAGGCTGGCGTCCGCCAGGTTGCCGTCGAGGACGACGCCCTCGAGCACGCCGTCCCCGGTGGCCGGCTGGCCAGCCAGCTCGGCGCGGGCCGGCGTGACGTAGCCGACGAGCTGCCGGTCGCCGGGCCGGTCCTCGCGGGCGATGACCACGGCCTGGCCCACGCCCGGGCAGCCGGCCAGCACCGCCTCCACCTCGGCGGGCTCGACCCGGTAGCCGCGGATCTTCACCTGAGCGTCGGCGCGGCCGCCGAATACCAGCTGGCCATCCGCCGTCCAGCTGGCCAGGTCCCCGGTCCGGTACATCCGCGACCCGGCCGGGCCGAACGGGCAGGCGGCGAACCGCTCACTGGTCAGGCCGGGCCGGCCCAGGTAGCCGCGGGCCAGCCCGGCCCCGGCCACGTACAGCTCGCCGCGCAGCCCGGGCGGCAGCGGCTGCAGGAACTCGTCCAGCACGAACACCCGGGTGTTGACCAGCGGGCGGCCGGCCGGCACCACCGGGCCGCCGTCCAGCGGCCCGCTCATCGACGCGCACACCGTGGTCTCCGTCGGCCCGTAGGCGTTGATCAGCGTCCGTCCGGCGCACCACTGCGCGGCCACTGCCGGCGGGCAGGCCTCCCCCGCCACCACCAGCGTGCCCAGCTGCCCGGGCAGTTCCTGTTCGGTAGCCAGCGCGGCCGGCGGCACCGTGACGTTTGTGATGCCCAGCCGTCCGGCCACCGTGCCCAGCGGCACGAAGGGCGGCAGCTGATCCGCTGGCGTCACGACCAGGCAGCCGCCAGACAGCAGCGCCATGCACACTTCCCAGATGGCCGCGTCGAAGCTGGCCGACGCGAACGCCAGCACCCTGGTGCCCGGCCCGGCCGCGAGCTGCCCGGCCTGGCTGGCCGCCAGGCTGCTGATTCCGGTGTGCGGCACCAGCACACCCTTGGGGGTGCCGGTCGACCCGGAGGTGTAGATCACGTAGGCGACGTCGGCCGGCCGCGGTCCCGGGCGCGGGTCCTC
>DATCUG010000302.1:0-4012 GCA_036567525.1 Streptosporangiaceae bacterium
CACGCCCGCCACGCTACGGGGCACCTGCCCCGGGTGCCGCGACCGGGCCGCCGGCCACCCGGCTCTCCTCAGCCGCCGGTCCGGACTTTAAGCTGATCCCGTGCCCGCGAGCATAAGAAGTGATCTCGGTATCCCGGAGCACTGCCGGGCCTGCCTGTTCGACCTGGATGGCGTACTCACCCAGACGGCGGTGGTGCACGCGGCCGCCTGGAAGGAGATGTTCGACGGTTTCCTCCGCGAGTGGGGGGAGCGGACCGGCGAGCAGCTACCCGCGTTCGATGCGGTGGCCGACTACGACAACTACGTGGACGGGAAGCCGCGGGCCGACGGCACGCGGTCGTTCCTGGAGTCCCGGGGGATCGAGCTGCCGGAAGGCAGCCCCGACGACCAGCCGGGGAAGCTGACCATCGCCGGGCTGGGCAACCTGAAGAACGAGATCGTGCAGCGCCGGATCGAGCAGGACGGCGTCAAGCCCTACCCCGGCTCGGTGCGGTACCTGCACGCGGTCACCGCGGCCGGGCTGCACCGGGCCGTGGTCACGTCCAGCGCGAACTGCGCCAGCGTGCTCGCCTCGGCCGGCCTGGCCGGCCTGTTCGACGCGATCGTGGACGGCGTGGTAGCCGCGCAGCAGCACCTGGCGGGCAAGCCCGCGCCGGACACCTTCCTGGCCGCGGCCCGGGCGGTCGGCGTGCCGGCCGAGGCCGCGGTGGTCTATGAGGATGCGCTGGCCGG
The DNA here is from genome assembly GCA_036567525.1 of Streptosporangiaceae bacterium. Lineage (GTDB taxonomy): Bacteria > Actinomycetota > Actinomycetes > Streptosporangiales > Streptosporangiaceae > RYN-230. The sequence goes on from DATCUG010000302.1 coordinate 733, forward strand.
GGTGGCGTCGGGCCGGGCCGGGCACGTCGGCTACGTGGTCGGCGTGGACCGGGTCGGCCAGGCCGATGCGCTGCGTGCGTCCGGCGCCGATGTCGTGGTCAAGGATCTGGCCGACCTGATGGCGGACCAATGATCAAGCACCCGTCGTTCCCGGTCGACCCGTGGTGCCTGCGCGAGTCCGAGCTGCACCACGGCATGCTGGCCCAGACCGAGTCGCTGTTCGCCCTGTCCAACGGGCATATCGGCTGGCGCGGCAACCTGGACGAGGGGGAGCCGCACGGGCTGCCCGGCAGCTACCTGAACGGGTTCTTCGAGCAGCGCCCGCTGCCCTACGCGGAGGCCGGCTACGGCTATCCGGAGTCCGGCCAGACGCTGATCGATGTGACCAACGGCAAGCTGATCCGGCTGCTGGTCGACGACGAGCCGTTCGACGTGCGCTACGGCCGGCTGCTGCGGCATGAGCGGGTGCTGGACTTCCAGGCCGGCACACTGACCCGCCGGGTCGACTGGGTGTCCCCGGCCGGGCGGGCGGTGCGGGTCACCTCGGTCCGGCTGGTCTCGTTCACCCAGCGCTCGATCGCCGCTGTCAACTACCACGTCGAGCCGCTGGACGGCCCGGTCCGGGTGGTGCTCCAGTCCGAGCTGGTGGCCAACGAGCAGCTGCCCCCGCTCGGCGGCGATCCCCGGGTCGCGGCCAAGCTGGAGGCGCCGCTGGAACCGCTCGAGCACGGCGCCGCCAACGACACCCGGGCCGGGCTGATGCACCGGACCAAGACCAGCGACCTGACCATGTGCGCCACCATGGAGCACCGGGTGGTCTCGGACGCGCATCTGTACCAGTCCCTGGAGACGCGGCCGGACCTGGCCCGGTTTACCGTGGGCGGCCGGCTGAACCAGGGCCAGCGGCTCAACTTGATCAAGTTCGTCGGCTATGGCTGGTCCTCGGTCCGGTCCCGGCCCGCGCTGCGCGACCAGGTGGAGGGGGCGCTGCTGGTCGCGGCGGAGTCTGGCTGGGATGCGCTGTACGCCGAGCAGCGCAGTTACCTGGACGACTTCTGGAGCCGGGCCGACGTGCAGCTGGACGGCGACGACGAGATCCAGCAGGCCGTCCGGTTCGGCGTGTTCCACGTGCTGCAGGCCGGGGCGCGGGCCGAGGGGCGGCCGATCCCGGCCAAGGGACTGTCCGGCAACGGCTACGACGGGCACACGTTCTGGGACGCCGAGACCTACGTGCTCCCGGTGCTCACCTACACCACCCCGGACGCCGCCGCGCACGAGCTGCGCTGGCGGCACAGCACGCTGCCCCGGGCGGCCGAGCGGGCCCGCCAGCTCGGCCTGAACGGCGCCGCGTTCCCCTGGCGCACCATCGGCGGTGAGGAGTGCTCCAGCTACTGGCCGGCTGGCACGGCCGCGTTCCACGTGAACGCGGACATCGCCGCGGCCGTGGTCCGCTACGTGGACGCCACCGGCGACGACCAGTTCGCCCGCACCACCGGGCACGACCTGCTGGTGGAAACGGCGCGGCTCTGGCACTCGCTGGGCCACCTGGACGACTCCGGCGTGTTCCGCATCGACGGGGTGACCGGGCCGGATGAGTACAGCGCGATCGCGGACAACAACGTGTTCACCAACCTGATGGCCCAGCAGAACCTGCGCGCGGCGGCCGCCGCGGCCGAGCGCTACCCGGCCCGGGCCCGGCACCTGCACGTCTCGGCCGATGAGATCGCCGCCTGGCGTGCCGCGGCCGACAGCGTGCTGGTGCCCTACGACGAAAAACTGGGCGTGCACGCGCAGTCGGAGGGCTTCACCCAGCATCAGGTCTGGGACTTCGCCGGCACCCTGGCCCGTCAGTATCCGCTGCTGAACCACTATCCCTACTTCGATCTGTACCGCAAGCAGGTGGTCAAGCAGGCCGACCTGGTGCTGGCCATGCAGCTGTGCCCGGACGCGTTCACCGCCGAGCAGAAGGTGCGCAACTTCGTCTACTACGAGGCGCTCACCGTCCGGGACTCCTCGCTGTCCGCGTCCGCCCAGGCCGTCCTTGCGGCCGAGACCGGCCATCTCGACCTGGCCCACGATTATCTGGCCGAAACCGCGCTGATGGACCTGGCCGACCTGGAGCACAACACCAAGGACGGGCTGCATCTGGCCGCGCTGGCCGGGGCGTGGATGGGGCTGGTGGCCGGCTTCGGCGGGATGCGCTGCCGGATGGGCCAGCTGCCCAGCTTCGCGCCGCGGCTGCCGCCCGCGCTGACCCGGCTCAGCTTCACCCTGTGCCTGCACGGGCGCCGGCTCCGGGTCACGGTGCTGCCGGGCGAGGCCAGCTATCTGCTGCTGGACGATGATGGCGGCCAGCCCATCGAGATCGAGCACTATGGCGAGCCGGTCAGCGTGATCGCGGGCGACCCGCAGTCCCGGCCCATCCCCGACCAGCCGGTCCGGGAGCGGCCCGAGCAGCCGCCCGGCCGGGCCCCGGAGCGCCGTGATCAGCAGCCGAAACGCACTGGCCGCGGCGCGCGGACCCGGGCCCGGGTCAGCCCGCAGCCCGCTGACCAGTGATCGGTTACGGCCCGGGCCGGTGGTCCCGGCACCCGCAGGCCCAAGGTCGTTAAGGACGCTTTTACCGAATAGCGGACTTTTGCGTCTAGCGTTCCGGCCCCGACTGAGTCAGCATGTGAGCCGGGAGTAATCAGGCCGGTGCAGACCGGGAGGGATGACGCGATGGGACGCACTGCCGCTGCCACGGCATCACGGCGGATCGTGGTGGGTGTGGCTGGATCGGCCGCTTCGGCCGCCGCGGTGACCTGGGCGGCGCGGGAAGCCAGGCTGCGGGGGGCGGTGCTGCACACGGTGCACGCCTGGGAGCCGGCCGCACGGGGCCGGGCGCCGTATGCCCCCGGTCCGTACGGCGGGCACCACGACGACGAGCAGGCGGCGACGGACCTGCTGCACACCGTGGTCCAGCAGGCGCTGGACACCGGCCAGCCCGGGGCGGACCGCCCGCTGCCGTCGGCCGCGGGACCGATGCTCGAGGTGGCTGAAGGGCTGCCCGTCCAGGTCCTGCTGCACAGCGCGGCCGGTGCCGAGCTGCTCGTGCTCGGCGGCAGCCAGCCGGCTGCGGATGCCGCGGGCGGCCCGGGCGCCGAGCTGGGCCCGGTGGCCCGGGCCTGCCTGCGGGCGGCGCCCTGCCCGGTGGTCACGGTCAGCCCGCAGCACATCCGCCAGCCGGGGCCGGCGGTGGTCCGCTGCCTGGTCAGCGTGCCCGGCTAGCGGGCCGCCG
>DATCUG010000303.1:0-30679 GCA_036567525.1 Streptosporangiaceae bacterium
TCCCCGGGCCAGCCCGCAAGGCGCTGCACCGCCAGTTCGGCGAGATCCTGCTGAACCGGGGTGGCTCGGCCCTGTCCGCCGCCGCCCACCTGCTGGAAGCCGCGCACACCAGCGACCCGGCCACGCTGGCCGGGCTGGACCGGGCCGCCGCGAGCACGCTGCCCTCGGCGCCGCAGACCGCGGCGCGGCTGGCCCTGCGCGCCCTGGAGCTCACCTCGCCCGCCGACCCGGCCATGCTGCCCCGCTCGGTGGCCGCCGCCGAGGCACTGGCCGCGGCCGGCCAGCTCGAACAGGCCACCCGGATCGCGCAGCAGACGCTGGCCCAGCCGCTGCCGGCCATCCCGGAGTCCCGGCTGCGCTGCGCGCTGTCCTCGATCCGGTCCACGACCGGGCGGGCGCAGCAGGCCGCGGCCGACGCCCAGGCCGCACTGGCCCCGGCCGGGCTGCCGGCCGGGCTGCGCGACCAGGCCCTGATCGCGCAGTTGCTGGCCCTGAACGGACTGCGGGACCGGGACACCGCAGGCCCGATCGCGGCCCGCATCCTGGCCCACCCCGACGGCTACGCCGGCCCGGTGCTGGTGGCCGCCCAGATCGCCCGCGCGATGATCAGCTGGGACGAAGGCCGCCTGGCCGAGGCGCTGGAGCGGCTGCGCGACGCCGCCCGGCACGGCACCGGGATCTCCCCTGACGCCCGGCACTTCCAGCCGCTGCTCGCGCTGGCCACCTGCCTGGTCGATCTGCGCCGGTTCGATGAGGCCGCGACGGTCATCCGGGCCGCGGACACCATCACGCTGCGCGGCATCCCGGCGGAAGCGGTCCCGGCCCTGCTCCGGGCCCGCATCCACCTGGCCCGGGGCCGCCCGGATGACGCGGCCGCCGCGGCCGGGGCCGCGCTGGCCACGGCGGCTGCGCTGGGTGCCGACGGCTACACCTCGGCCGCTGAATCCCTGCTCGGCGCGATCGCGCTGCGCCGCGGCGACCTGACCGCGGCGGCCGGGCACATGGCCCGCCGCCCGGCCCGGATGCCGTATTACGCCGCTGGCTATGCCCGCACCGAGTGCACGGTGACCGCGGCCCAGATCACCGAGGCCCGCGACGGCCCGGCCGCCGTGCTCAGCCAGATCCGCGAGATCTGCGCCGTGCTGCCGGCCCGGCGCGGCATGCTGCTCGGCAATCCCACTGCCCCGGCCTGGCTGGTCCGTACCGCGCTGGCCGCGGGCGACCGCGACCTGGCGGCCCGGGCCGCCACGCTGACTGGCGCGCTGGCCAGCGAGAACCCCGGCTGCCGGCCGGCCGCCGTGGCCGCCGCGCACAGCCTGGGTCTGCTGGAACAGGATGCGGCCCGGCTGGCCCACGCGGCCACACAGCACGACGACCCATGGGCCCGCGCCTCGGCCGCCGAAGACCTCGGCGTGCTGCTGGCCCAGCAGGGGAACGAGACCCGGGCCGTGCACTACATGAACGAGGCGCTCGACGGCTACGGGCAGAACGAGGCCGCGGCCGACCTGGCCCGGATGAGACGCCGGTTGCGCCGGCTCGGAGTGCGGCGGCGGCACTGGGCGTCGGCGGCCGGGCGGCCCACCGCCGGGTGGGAAAGCCTGACCGAGACCGAGCGCACCACGTCCGAACTCGTCGCCCAGGGGCTGAACAACCGGCAGGTCGCCGACCGGATGTACGTCAGCGCGCACACCATCGCGTTCCACCTGCGCCAGGTGTTCCGCAAGCTGAACATCGGCTCCCGCGTCGAGCTGGCCCGGATCGTGCTGGAGCAGACCCAGCAGTCCGAGCCGGGCTGACCGCCGCGGCTACAAGTACTCCCGCTTCCGCATCCAGACCAGGGTGGCCCAGCCCCAGATGGGCGGCAGGTACGAGGTGAACAGCCGCTGGATGAACACGGCGGCGGTGGCGTCGGCCTCCGGGACGCCGGCCGCGGTCAGGCCGAGGATGAGGCCCGCTTCCACCACCCCCATGCCGCCGGGGGTCGGGGACACGCCGCCGATGGTGGCGGCCAGCGAGATGACCACGATCAGGATGGGCAGCCGGAGATGGTCGTCGAACGCCCGCAGCGACACCGACAGGGCCATCGCCACGATCAGTTCCTGAGCGAATGACCCGCCTACCAGCAGCACCAGCTTCCGCGGCTGGCGGCCCACCTCGCGCAGGTTGCCCCAGATGTCCCGCACCCGGGGCCGCAGCCGATCTGCGGCCCACCGGCGCAGCCGGGGCACGGCCAGGGCCAGCCCGGCCACCAGGCCCACCGCCACCACGACGGCCAGGATGATCCACACCAGCGCGGAATCGCCCCCGGTCTGCGGCGTGGCCTCCAGGTCCAGCGACCCCCAGGCGAACGGCAGCGCGACCACGAACAGCACGATCTTGGCGATCCAGCTGGACGAGGTGACAATGGCGCCCGAGCTCAGCGCCACCGCCGGGTCGTAGCCCTGCCGCTGGAAGAAGCGCACCCGGGTGGCGAACACCGCCGCCGTCCCGCCGGCCAGCGCGCTGAACGAGTTGGCCACCTCGACCGCCACCACCCGGCCGAACGGGAGCACGCCCGCCACGCTGCCGATGGATTCCACGGCCGTGGCCACGAAGGCCAGCTGGGCCAGCACGAACGCGGCCGCGACCCACAGCCAGTTGGCCCCGATCACGGTGTCGAACGACTGGGCCACGTCGATCAGCACCCCGATCAGGGCCCAGCCGCCGATGAGCGTGCCAGCCACCATGATCAGCGTCGCCCAGCTCACCCGGCGCGGCTCGACCAGCTTGGGCATGTCGATCGAGGCGGCCTCGGCGGCCCGCTGCCCGACGTCGGCCAGCAGCCCGCGCTGCCCGCGCAGGCTCCGGCCCAGCGCGGGGTCGAGCCCGGCCTGGTGCAGGTGCTGCAGCGCGGCGGCGAGCACCTCGGGGTCCAGGCAGCGCGCGGCGGCCTTGCCCGCCCGTTCGGCCCCGGCGGCCGCCGCCGCGGCCGCGATCGTCCCGGCCAGGTCCCGGTCGAGCTGGTACGCCGTGCCGTTCGAGGTGGCGTTGCGGAAGTCGGTCAGCACGGTGCGGTCCGCGCCCGGGTCGACCAGGATCACGTCGCCGCTGATCGAGCCGTGCGCGATCCGGGCCCGGCGCAGCACCAGCAGCTGGCGGTACAGGTCATCCAGCGTGGCGTCGCCGATCTCCGCGGCGTCCGTCCCGGACAGCGGGCTGCCGGGAGGCAGGCGGCTGACCAGCAGCGCGTCGTCAGCCGGCCCGGCGGTGCCCGCCGCCACGATGTCCGGCACGGCCACGCCGGCCTGGCCCGCCCGCATGGTGAGAAACCCCTCATGCTCGACCTGCTGCAGCCGGGTCAGCGTGAGGCTCGACCCGGAGTCCCGGTAGAACAGGAACCGGCCGATCTTGGTCAGCAGCTTGGCGTCGGCCGCGTCCCGGCCGTAGACCGAGATGGCCAGGTGTTGGCCCGGGGCAGCCGCCGGGCCTGTCTCGGTGGCCTGGTATTTCGCCACTCCCCAGGCCTGCCGGGGCAGTGGCCGCACGTTGCCCGCGCCGATGCCGAGCTCGTCCAGCAGCCGCCGGACGTCCGCGGCCGAGGGCAGGCCGAGCGGCGAGCCGAAGATGAGCCGGATGAGCAGGGCCGCAGCCCAGCCCACCGCCATGCTGCCGAGCACGTTCAGCGGCAGCCCGTCGCCGCCGACCGCCCCGGCCAGGGTGGCCAGGCCGATGAACGCCTCCACGACCCGTTGCAGGCTGCGGGCCAGATAGGGCAGCGCGACCGTGGCCACCGCCATGAAGAACGCGATCTGCAGGACCGGGAAGCTGAGGTCGTAGCCGTCCAGCTCGACCCCGTTCGGCCGCCCGCCGTCCCCGCCGAGCAGCAGCACCAGCAACCCGCTGGCCACCGCCGCGGCGGCCACGCTCAGCGCCAGGTCGCGGGCCATCGTCCAGCGCCGGGCCAGCACCGCCAGCAGCACCAGGGCGGCGAGGACCCCGTACGAGCCCACCTCGTAGACCACCGTGACCAGCCAGGTGATGCTGCGCGGGGGCGGGTGAATGACGTCGATGATGGCCCGGTCGATGCGCGAGTTGTAGCGGATGATCAGCAGGCAGCAGACCAGGCCCAGAACGGCGCAGGCCAGCCGGACCCCATCCGAGCCACGACGGCGCCGCTGGCCGTCCCCGGCCGGGGCAAAGATGACCGCGCGCCAGCCTGCCACCTCACTATCGTCCCCGCACTGCGGCAGGATGGCCAGAATGAGGTTCGACTTCGCCACCGCGGGCCGCATCCTGGCCGGCCCGGGCCGGGCCGCGGAGCTACCCGCCGTTCTGGCTGGCCTCGGTGCCCGCGTGCTGGTCTGCACCGGCACGAACCCGCTCCGGCATAACGCCCTCATCAGCGACCTGAACCTGCCCACCGCGCTGTTTCCGGTGGCTGGTGAACCGACCGTCGACCTGGCCCGGACCGCCATCGGCGCCGCGCGGCAGCACGGCGCCGACGTGATCGCGGCGATCGGCGGCGGCAGTGTGATCGACACCGCCAAGGCGGCCGCGATCTTGCTGGGCAACGGCGGGGACCCGCTGGACTACCTGGAGGTCATCGGGGCGGGCCAGCGGATCACCCAGCCCGCGGTGCCGTGTGTCGCGGTGCCGACCACCGCGGGCACCGGCGCGGAGGTGACGGCCAACGCGGTGCTGGCCGACCCGGCGAACCGGATCAAGGCCAGCCTGCGCAGCCCGCTGATGATCCCGCGGGTCGCGCTGGTCGATCCGCAGCTCACGGTGTCCTGCCCGGCGCCGGTCACGGCGGCCAGCGGGCTTGACGCGCTCACCCAGTGCCTAGAGCCGTTCGTCTCGGTCCGGGCCAATCCGGTGACCGACGGCCTGGCCCGGGAGGGGCTGCGCCGCGCCGCGGCCGGGCTGCGCCCCGCCTACGCGGACGGCGCCGACCTGGCCGCCCGGACCGACATGGCGCTGTGCAGCTTGCTTGGCGGGCTGGCCCTGGCCAACGCGAAGCTGGGTGCGGTGCACGGCCTGGCCGGTGTCATCGGCGGGACCGCGGACGTGCCGCACGGCTTCGCCTGCGCCGCCGTGCTGCCCGCCGTGGTCGAGGCCAACGTGACCGCGCTGCGCTCCGCCCCGGACGGTGGCCCGGTGCTGGACCGCTACACCGAGGCGGCCCGGCTGCTGACCGGCGACCCCGCCGCGTCGATCGATGACGGCCTGGCCTGGATCCGCGACACGCTCCGCCTGCTCGACGTGCCCGGCCTGGCCTCGTTCGGCATCCAGCCGGACCAGGCGGCCGAGATCGCGGCCGCCGCGGCCCGGTCCAGCAGCATGCAAGGCAACCCCATCCCGCTCCCCGCCCCCGCCCTCCGCCAGATCGTCCTCCAGTCCCTGTAACGAGCGCCAGGCCGCCCAGCCGCCCGCCCCGCCCAGCCCCAGGCGCCGCGCCAGCCGCGAGCCCCCGTCCCAGGCGCCGCGCCGGCCCCGGGCCCCGCCTCACTCTTCACCCCAGATGCGTGGTCTCCAGCACTTTTCACCCCAGATGCGCGGAGTTTTGCGAGGTTTGTTCGGTTCAGCTGGTGCTGCGGGATGAAGAGTGCGGGCCGGGTGCTCACCCTGGCGGCTGGCGGCGCGGCTGCGGGAGGCATACCCTGCCAGCCGCGATGAGTGGCGAGGCTGAGCAGGAGACGGCCGCGGTCTACCGCGAGTTCGCCGCCCAGGAGGCGGCTGGGCGTTCCGGTTTGTACGTCCAGTTGGGCACCGGCGTGGCCGGCGACCCCGAGGTACTCAAGTTCCTGGCCGGGCTGCCGCCCGGGAAGCGCCAGCCGCAGTTGCTGCTGGCCGCCGTGCGCTACCTGGCCGGGGTGCCGGCCAGCTACGACGGCCTGCGCGCGGTAGTCCTGGACCGCGGCGCCGAACTGGCCCCGGTCATGCTGGCCCGCCGGGTGCAGACCAACGAGCCCGCGCGGTGCGCCACGCTGCTGCCCGCGCTGGCCGCGCTCCCCCCGCCGCTGGCTCTGCTGGAGGTGGGCGCGAGCGCCGGGCTGTGCCTGCTGCCCGACCGGTACAGCTACGACTACGGCACCTGGCGGATCACCGGCCAGCCCGGCGCGCCGGTGCTGCGCTGCCGCTGCCAGGGGCCGGTGCCGCTGCCGGACCGGCCGGTCCAGGTGGCCTGGCGGGCCGGGATCGACCTTAACCCGCTGGACGTGACCGACCCGGACGATGTGCGCTGGCTGTCCTGCCTGGTCTGGCCGGGCGAGGGCGACCGGGCCGCGCGGCTGGCGGCGGCGATCGAGGTGGCCCGGCACGACCCGCCCCGGGTGGTGCGCGGCGACCTGCTGGACCGGCTGGCCGACACGGCGGCCAGCGCGCCGACCGGGGCCACGCTGGTCATCTTCCATTCCTCGGTGCTGGCCTATCTCAGCCCGGCCGAGCAGCGGGAGTTCGGCCAGGCGGTGGCCGGGCTCGGCGCGGTGTGGCTGGCCCAGGAGTCGCCATCCGTCATGTCCAGCACCGTGCCGGGATTCGCGCCCGCGGCACCGCCAGGCGGAATGGCGTACGTACTGACCCGGAACGGCCACGACGCGCTGGCCTACGCCGACGGCCACGGCACATGGCTGAGCTGGCGCGAGTAACGACCCACGCCTGATCGTCAGCCGGGCTGACGATCAGGGGAGCTGACCGTCAGCGGGGATGCGTCACTTCCTGACTGTGAAGCCGGCGTCCACCGGCAGCGCGACGCCGGTGACGAACCGGCCGTCGTCGGAGACCAGGAACACGATCGCGTTGGAGATGTCCACCGGCTCGACCATGTCCACCGGCAGCGCGTTGGCCATTCCCTGGCTCATGTGTGGGTCGGAGGCGAGGAATGCCTCCATGATCTCGTTGACCACCATGGGCGTGCGGACACCGGTCGGGTGCACGGAGTTCACCCGGATGTTGTGCGGCGCGAGGATGTTCGCGTAGGAGCGCATCAGGCCGACTAGGCCGTGCTTGGACGCGGTGTAGCCGAGGCCGCCGCGGGTGTCCCCGCCGATGCCGTTGATCCCGGCCGTGGAACTGGTCAGCACGATCGCGCCGCCCTGGCCGCGCTCGATCATGGCCGGTTTCGCGATCTCCACCGTGTTGAACACGCCGGTCAGGTTGACGTCGATGACGTCCTGCCACGCTTCGTGGCGCTCCTCACCCAGCGCCATCGGCGCGATCCCGGCGTTGGCCAGCACGATGTCCACCGGCCCGAGTTCGGCCACGCCCGCGTCGAACGCGGCCCGCAGCCCGGCCTCGTCGCGCACGTCCGCCTCCCGGGCCACGATCCGCCGGCCCAGCCCCTCGACGGCCTTGACCGTCTCGGCCAGCTCGTCGGGGGTGGCCATCGGGTAGGACACCGACTCGATCTGCCGGCAGATGTCCACGGCGATGATGTCGGCACCTTCTTCGGCCAGCCGGATGGCGTGGCTGCGGCCCTGGCCGCGGGCGGCACCGGTGATGAAGGCGACCTTGCCTTCGAGCTTTCCTGCCACTGCGCGCTGTCCTTCCCGTGCTGGAACCCATGCTTACACTTACGGCACTCAGTGCCGACATTAACGGCATCGAGTGCCACGGAGCAAGACGAGGTCAGGGTCTTTTTCGCACTGAGTGCCATTTCGTGGCATGCTCCTGGAGGGGGCGGCAGAGAGGCGGTGGATCGATGACCGGGGTGGAGGCGCCGGTCCAGCTCGGGCGCAGGCGGATCACGACCCGGGCCGAGCTGGAGCATGTGGCCTTCGAGCTGTTCGAGCGGCAGGGGTTCGAGGGCACGACCGTCGATGACATCGCCAGCGCGGCGGGCATCGGGCGGCGGACGTTCTTCCGCTACTTCGCGTCCAAGAACGATGTGCCGTGGGGCAATTTCGCGGCCGAACTGGACCGGATGCGGGCCTGGCTGGCGGCCTGCCCGCCGGACACCCCGCTGATGGACGCGGTCCGGCTGGCCATCGTGGACTTCAACACGGTGCCGGCCGAGGATCTGGTCTGGCACCGCCGCCGGATGCGGCTCATCCTGGACGTCCCGGTGCTCCTGTCGCACTCCATGCTGCGCTTTGCCGAGTGGCGGCAGGTGATCGCGGACTTCGTGGCCGGGCGCACCGGGCAGCCGAGCTGCGCGCTGCAGCCGCAGACCATCGCGTACGCCAGCCTGGGCGTGGCCATCGCGGCCTACGAGCAGTGGCTGCACGCCGACGGCGACCTGACCACACTGCTGGACGACGCCATGCGTGGGCTGGCTGCGGCGTTCAGCGAGGGAGCTGAGTAATGGCGAGCACGAGAGAGTGGTTCGAGACGGTGGCCGAGGCACAGCGCCGCGCCCGGCGGCGGCTGCCCAGGTCGGTGTACCTGGCCCTGGTCGCGGGGACCGAGGCCGGGGTCACCATGGACGACAACGTGGCCGCGTTCGGCGAACTGCGGTTCCGGCCGCACGTGGCCGAGTTGCCGGTGGCCCGTGAGCTGGCGACCACGGTCATGGGCCAGCAGGTGAGCCTGCCGGTGCTGCTATCCCCCACTGGCGTGCAGGCGGTGCACCCGGACGGCGAGGTCGCGGTGGCCCGGGCCGCGGCGGCCGCCGGGACGGCGATGGGCCTGTCCTCGTTCGCGGCCAAGCCGGTCGAGGACGTCGGCCAGGCCGTGGACAAGCTGCTGTTCCAGAGCTACTGGGTGGGCACCCGGGACGAGATCCTGGCCCGGGCCGAGCGCGCCCGGGCGGCCGGCGCCAAGGGACTCATCATCACGCTGGACTGGGTGTTCGACTCGCGCCGGGACTGGGGCAGCCCGTGGATCCCGGAGCGGCTCGACGTCAAGGCCATGCTGCGGTACGCGCCGCAGGTCGCGGTGAAGCCCGGCTACCTGGCCCGCTGGCTGCGCAGCGGCTCGCTGCCCGACCTGGGCGTGCCCAACCTGGGCGCGCTCGGCGCCCCGGCGCCGAGCTTCTTCGGCGCCTACGGCCAGTGGCTGGGCTCGGCCCCGCCGACCTGGGCCGATCTGGCCTGGCTGCGGGAGCAGTGGGGCGGGCCCTTCATGATCAAGGGAATCACCCGGGTGGACGACGCGCGGCGCGCGGTGGACACCGGTGCGACCGCGATCTCGGTGTCCAACCACGGCGGCAACAACCTCGACTCCACCCCGGCCACCATCCGCTGCCTGCCCGGCATCGCCGACGCCGTCGGCGGCCAGATCGAGGTGCTGCTGGACGGCGGCGTCCGCCGCGGCAGCGACGTGGTCAAGGCGCTGGCCCTGGGCGCCCGGGCGGTCATGATCGGCCGGGCCTACCTGTGGGGCATGGCGGCGGCCGGTGAGCGCGGGGTGAGCAATGTGCTGGAGATCCTCCGCCAGGGCATCAGCGAGACCCTGTACGGGCTGGGCAAGGCATCCGTGCACGACCTGACTAGGGACGACGTCATCGTGCCGGACGGGTTCACGCTGGACCACAAGCTCTGACCCGGCCAGCCGGTGCCCGGCTGCTCAGTCCGGCATCTCGGCTGACAGCCGGCCCTGTGCGACGGCTTGCCGCAGCGCGTCGTGGTCGCGTTCGGTCTGGTCTGCGTAGGCACGGCCGAACCGGCAGATGGCCGTGGGGAATGCACTGCTGGTGCCGAGATACCCGGCGATCAATGAGGCCCCGGCGCTCCGCGCGTGCGCCTTGGCCAGCAGCCGCCCGCAGATCGCGGCATACGCGGTCAGCGCCGGGGCCTTGATGCCGTCCAGGTCGACGCTGCCTTTCATGTCACGGAACTGCCGCACGTAGTACTGGTGGCCGCGCTGCGTGGCCCAGCCCAGCAGCGGGTCGCTGACCGCCTGCAGGGTCTGCTGGTATTCCACGACCCGCTGCCCCTGATGCTGGTGCCAGGCTCTGTCGCCGTGCACGAAAGGCGCGACCACGGACCGCCGTGCCTCCTTGACCTGCAGGAACAGGACATCATCCGGATCGATGCCCACGCACAGCACGACGTAGGCACGCAGCCCGACACTGCCGAGGCCGACCACCTTGAGGGCGATGTCGCGGATGGCATAGCCACCGACCACCCGCTGCCACTGTGGCGGCAGCGTGAGCAGGTAGCCGTCCAGGGCGCGGGCGATCCCGTCCACCGTGCGCTGATCCAGCCGGGCGATGAGCGGCGGCTCGGCCACGATCTGCCGCTCGCCGTCGCGTTCCTCGGTCAGCCGCGGCAGCGCGGTCTCGCTGGTCCGGTGCCGGGCCCTGCGCGCGGCCTTGCGCATCTCCTTGCGCAACGGCTTGCTGCCGTTGCCGTCGGTGATCCCGTCCACCGTGACCCGGTCGAAGGACCGCGCCAGCAGCGGGCGCCCGGCCAGTTCGCGCAGGTGCTCCTGGTAGGACGCGGCACACGCGGTGGTGGCATCCGCGCAGTGGTCCTCCCCCCGGCCGGCCTGCCGCCCGGCGACCCAGATGCTCGCGGCCAGCCGCCGCACGTCCCATTCCCAGGCAGCCCGGGTGGGCCTCGTCGAAGTCACTGACGTCCAGCACCAGCTCACGTTCTGGTGACGCGTAGCAGCCGAAGTTGCCGACATGCGCGTCACCGCAGATCACCGGCATGATCCCGGTCGCGGGCAGGGTAGCCAGGTCGGCCGCCATGATGGCCGCCGAACCGCGCAGGTAGCCGTAGGGGGAAGCCAGCATCCGGCTCACCCGGATGGGCACCAGGTGCGGCAGCCGGCCGTGGTGCAGCTCGTCCAGCTGGCTGACCAGATCACCCCGCCCAGCCCCTGGGCGCCAGTCACCCAGGGAACACACCGCCACCTTGTCCCGCAGGCTCTTGCCCAGCGCCTCGCGCTCGGCACGCGGCACCGGGGGGCGGCACAGCGACGCGTGACTGGCCTGGCCGTCCGCCAGGCCAGGGTCCTCCAGCCCGGCCAGCACCCCGGCGTCGGCTCGGTCGCCGCCAGGACCCGGCCGCAGCAGATCATGGACGGCACGCTGCACGGCACCCACCCGCGCGCTCCTCCTCGGTAAGGCCCGGAAACCCGCGCTGCGGCGACGCTACCCGCCGCGCCACCGTTAAACGGCCCGGCCTGCGCACCATGCCGTTTGGTCACCTCGCGGCCGGGAAGTGCCGACGCTGATGACACAGCACGGGGCGGGGCCGCCCGGGCCAGCGGGACCATCGCCGCCAAGCCGGGACCGGCGGCTGTACTTCGTGCTGATGACGATCTGCATCGGCCTGTTCGTGCTGGCCTGGGCGGTGGTGGACCGCTATTCGACGGTGGCGGCCATCGTCATGTCGGCCGTCGCCCTGGTGATCCCGCCGTTCGCCGCCATCGTGGCCAACGCGGCCAGCGCCATCGACCGGCGCCGGTGAGCCGCCGGGCGGCGGCGCACCAGCGGGCGGCGCGGTGGAGGTACTGGCGTTAAGTATGAAGATGGGTTAGCAGCAGGCTGAGCGTGCCGATGAATTCCTCCGCCTGGGCCTCATCCAGCTCGCGCAGGAACGCGATCACCGGCTCGGCGTTGCGGCGGCGCATCTCAGCCACGGCCGGCTTAGCCCTGTCGGACAGCGAGACGAGGATCCGGCGCCGGTCGTGCTCGTCGTGCTCCCGGGTGACCAGGCCGGCCTTGGCCAGCTCGCCGACCACCAGGCTGGCGTGCGCGACCGTCATCCCAGCCCGCTCGGCCAGCTCGGAGACGCTGAGCGGGCCGCCGATGGCCAGCATGACCAGCATTCCGACGTGGCGCTGGCCGAGCTGGCCCGCGTCGCGCAGCGCGGCCGGGATCTCGCCGGCGCGGCGCTGGTAGGCCAGCACCAGCTGGGGCAGCAGCGGGGCCAGCCGGGCGGCGAACGGTCCAAAATTATTCAAGCTTACTTGACTTTCTACTCGACTTGAGTAAGTCTAGCCGTACCGGCCAGGAAACGGGAGATGCGATGACAACACTGAACGGCCGGGTGGCCCTGGTCACCGGCAGCTCGCGAGGCATCGGCGCGGCCATCGCCCGCCAGTTCGCCCAGGCCGGCGCGGCGGTCGCGGTGCACGGCCGGGACGCCGAAGCGGTGGCCAGCGGGGTGGCGGCCATCCGGGACGGCGGCGCCCAGGCGACGGGGGTGACCGGGGACGTGACCAAGTTCGCCGACGTCGAGGCCATCCGGCAGCAGGTCGAGGACATCCTTGGGCCGGTGGACATCCTGGTCGCCAACGCGGGCGCCAGCCTGACCCCGCCCGCGGCGCTGGAGGACATCCCCGAAGCGGGCTGGCGGGCCACGGTGGACGCCAACCTGCTGGCCACGTTCCTGACGCTGAAGAGCTTCCTGCCGGGCATGAAAGCCCGCGGCCGCGGAGCCATCATCACGATGGCCTCGTCGGCCGGCCGCCGCCCCAATGCGCGGGCGCCGATCGCCTACGGCGCGGCCAAGGCGGGAGTGATCATGCTGACCCAGGACGTGGCCGCCCAGGCCGGCCCGTCCGGCGTCCGGGCGAACTGCATCGCGCCGGAGACCATCCTGACCGAGCGCAACCGGGAGCGGATCCCGGCTGGCCTGCAAGCCGAACTGGCCGGGTTCCATCCGCTCCAGCGGCTCGGCACCCCCGACGACGTGGCCGGCGCCGCGGTGTTCCTGGCCTCCGACGCCGCCGCCTGGATCACCGGCCTGGTCGTGGACGTGACCGGCGGCGCCGTGCTGGCCTGAGCCGCCGCCACCGCCATCCGGCCGTTGACCGCTGATCGCCTGCTCGTTACCTTGCGGTAGAACGTGTTCCAGTTTGCTGCCTGATCTGCCGCGAGGAGGCTGCCGTGACAGCGTCAGCGGAGGGCCGGCTGCCGGACGAGCAGCGCAAGATGACGGTCAGCGAGCGCAATATCGGCGAGCTGGCCGGCCGGCTCACGGGCTGGCTGGCGGGCCGGCTGGGTGAGGCGGAACCGGCGGCGGGCCGGCCCGGCGCGGTCACCGGGCTGACCGTCCGCAATCCCCGGCTGTCCGGCAGCGGCGGGCTGTCCAGCACGTCGCTGCTGTTCGAGGCCAGCTGGGAGAGCGCGGGCGCCGGCCGGCACGGTGCGTTTGTGGCCCGGCTGGCCCCGGAAGCCAGCGCGGTGCCGGTGTTCCCGCGCTATGACCTGGCCACCCAGTTCGCGGTGATCAGCCAGGTGGCCGCGCGCAGCGACGTCCCGGTGCCGGCCGTTCGCTGGTACGAGCCCGACGAACGGGTCCTCGGCACGCCGTTCTTCGTCATGGATCAGGTCGATGGGCGGGTGCCGCTGGACAACCCGCCGTATGTGTTCACCGGCTGGCTGCTGGACGCCACGGCCGATGAGCTGAGCGGGCTGCAGCGGGCCAGCGTCCGGGTGCTCGCCGGGGTGCACGGTATTGCCGAACCCGCGGCGGCGTTCCCGGCGCTGCGCCCGCCCGGCCACGCGGACACGTTGCGCTGGCATGCCGAGCAGCAGCGCGAGTACTACCGCTGGGCGCTGTCCGGCGACGGCATCCGGGTGCCGATCATCGAGCACGGCCTGGACTGGCTGGCCGGGCACTGGCCGCGCGACCGCGGCCCGGACGTGCTGAGCTGGGGGGACTCCCGGATCGGCAACATCATCTACCAGGGCTTCGAGCCGGCTGCCGTGCTCGACTGGGAGATGGCCGCGCTCGGCCCGCGCGAGCTGGACGTCAGCTGGTTCATCTTCCTGCACCGGTTCTTCCAGGACATCGCGCAGTTCTTCGGCCAGCCCGGGCTGCCCGGCTTCCTCCGCCGCTCGGAGGTCGAGCGCTACTACCAGGAGCTGACCGGCTGCCAGCTGCGCGACATGGACTTCTACCTGACGTATGCCGCGCTGCGGCACGCGATCGTGATGGCCCGGGTCAAGCGGCGGATGATCCATTTCGGCGAGGATCAGGTGCCTGATGATCCCGACGATTACGTCCTGCACCGGGCCGCCCTGGAGGAACTGCTGGCCGGCACCTACCGATGGGACTGACGCCCGTGCCCGGACCACTGGACGAATACCCGGTCCACCAGACGCCGCTGCCGATAGACCGGGTGGCGAGCAGCGACCGCAACTTCTACGACCGCTGCTATTTCAACGTCCACGACGGGGCCGGTGAGGTCTTCCTGGTCACCGGCCTGGGTGTGTACCCGAACCTCGGCGTGATCGACGCGTACGCCACGGCCCGCTGCGGCGACCGGCAGTGGACCGTTCAGTTCTCCGGCGCGCTGACCGAGCGCAGCCTGGACCAGCAGGTCGGCGGCTACCGGATCGACGTGCTGGAGCCGCTGCGGCAGCTCCGGCTGCGCTGCCAGGCGCCGGACGGCGGCATCGAGTTCGACCTGCGCTGGACCGCGGCCTTCCCGGCGGTACAGGAGGAGCCGCACCTGCTGCTGGCCGGGCGCAGGCCGATCCTGGACGCGTCCCGGTTCTCCCAGCTCGGGTCCTGGGACGGACGGCTGCGGGTCGGTGACCGCGAGTTCGCGGTGACCGCCGACCGGTGGGCGGGCGCCCGGGACAGGTCCTGGGGCATCCGCCCGGTCGGCGAGCCGGAACCAGCGGGCCGGGCGGCCAGTGAGCCGCTGCCGGGGTTCTGGTGGCTGTACGCCCCGCTGCGATTCGAGTCCTGCGCGGTGATCGTGATCTTGCAGGAGGATCCGGACGGCTACCGCACGCTGAACGACGCCAAGCGGGTCAGCCGGGATGGCCGGGTCGAGCAGCTCGGCTGGCCGCGGGCCGAGATCAGCTACCGGTCCGGCACCCGGCATCCGGAATCGGCCCGGCTGCACCTGACCGATCCAGCAGGCACGCCGCTGACGGTGGAACTGGAGACGGTCACGTCGCTGCCACTGCACGTGGGCGCCGGGTACAGCGGCGACCCGGACTGGACGCACGGCCGGTGGATGGGACCGGACTGGGCCCGGTCGGCGGTGTATGACCTGACCGACCCGGCGGTGGCGGCCCGGATGCCGTTCGGCGTGACCGATCACCTGGCCCGGGCCCGGCTCGGCGGTGAGGCAGGCTGGGGCCTGTTCGAGCACGCCAGCATGGGCCGGCACGACCCGACCGGATTCGCCGACTGGTCCTCCGTAGCTGGCTGAGCCTCACTGGCTGGCTGGGCCTTGACGGCCGGCTGGGCCTTGATGGCTGGCTGAGCCGAGGCCGCCCAGCAGGCGGTCCAGGAACTCAGCGACCGCGCTCTCGCCCGCCTCGAGGGCGGCGGCTGAGTCGCTGGCCAGCGCGATCATCATGGCCACCTCGTTGAGGGTGGCCATCACGATGTGGGCGAACACGTCCACATGCCGCGAGTCAACCGCGCCCGCCTGCGCCGCGTACCCGAGCGCGTTCCTGATCATGCCAAGGGCCGGCTCATCGAGCTCCCGCCAGCGCTGCCAGCCGAGCACAGCCGGTGCGTCGATGAGCATGATCTGCTGCACGACCGGGTCGCCCGCCTGCCTGATCCAGGTGATGCAGCCGATCCGCAGCATCTCGATCTGGTCGGCGGCGCCCTGGATGGCGGCCGCCATTTGCGCACCCAGCCGGGCGCCCTCGGCATCCATGACCGCCCGGAACAGCGCCTCCTTGCCCGGGAAGTGGTGGTACAGCGAGCCGCGGCTCACCCCGGTCTCGGCTAGCACCGCCTCGATCGACGTGTCGTCGTACCCGCGCGTGGCGAACAGCCGCGTCGCCACCTCGATGAGGTGGGCGCGGGTGGCCTGACCGCGCTCGATGTTCTTGTTCATCCGGCTCCGGGATACTGGCAACTTGACAGACCGACTGTCGGTCTATAAGAGTTAGACCGACGGTCGGTATTCCAAGACCGTAGCGTATCCCAGACCTTCACCGAAGGGAGCAACGCCATGCCCACGGTGCTAGAACGCATCGACAGCCACCGCCACCAGGTGCACACCAGATCCGGCCCGGTCAGCTACCTGGACACCGGCGGGCCGGGGCGGCCAGTCCTGTTCGTGCACGGCGTCGGGACCAGCAGCCTGCTGTGGCGCAACGTCATCGACCAGCTCGACGGCGAGCGCCGGTGCGTCGCCATCGACCTGCCACTGCACGGCCAGACCCCGGCCGCTCCCGGCCAGGATTTCTCGCTGCCAGCCCTGGCCGATTTCGTCGCCGCGTGCTGCGACGCGCTGGAACTCAGCGACATCGACCTGGTCGCGAACGACACCGGCGGCGCGGTCGCCCAGGTGTTCGCGGCCCGGAACCCGGACCGGCTGGCCACGCTGACGCTGACCAACTGCGAGACGCACGACAACGTGCACCCGCTGCCGCTGCTGCCCGGGCTCGTGCTCGCCCGCCTCGGGTTGCTCGCCCCGCTCATGCGCAGGCTGCTGCGGGACACCCAGCGGGCCCGCAAGCGCTTCTACGGCGGTGGTTACCAGGACGTCCGCCAGTTGCCCGAGGACGTGGTGCGGACCTGGGTGGCGCCGGTGGTCGGCAGCGCGCAAGGCGCCCGCCAGTTCCAGCGCCTGGCCCGCTCGGTGCACGCTCGCGACCTGCTCGCGGTCGAGCCCGCGCTGTCCCGGCTGCAGGTGCCGACGCTCATCGTGTGGGGCACCGGGGACATGTTCTTCAAGCGCAAGTGGGCCTACTGGCTGCGGGACACCATCCCCGGAGCTACCGAGGTGATTGAGTTCGACGGCGCACGGCTGTTCTTCCCCGACGAGCGGGCGGTGGAGTTCACCGCGGCGCTGCGCCGCCACTGGGACGCCCGCCCCTGACCCAGGGCACGCAGATCTTGATCGAGCCTGGGTGGACCTTGACCCGCATCTTGCTGACCTCGGCGCGCGCGCTGCCGTCCAGTTCGCAGGGCACGGGCCGGCCCAGCCGGACCCGGAACTGCTTACCCCGGGTGACCTTGATGAACGGCGATTGCCCGGCCCGGCCCTGCGCCACCCGCGCCAGGGCCCGGGCCCACTCGGCCGGGTTCTTCGCGGTGACCAGCCCAAGTTCGAGCAGGCCGTCGTCTGGCTGCGCCCCGTCGAAGACCTCGATTCCGCCTAGCACCTTGGCCACGTTCCCCACCAGGACGCATGAGATACGGCCGGTGAAGAAGTGGCTGCCGTCCACGTCGATGACCGCCTTGACCCGGCGTGCGGTGAGGTTCCGCACTCCCGCGTACAGATACGCTGCCCGGCCGAAGCGTGCTTTCTGCCCTCGGCCCGCTTCCTTGATCATGCGAGCATCGAACCCCGCGCCAGCCATCACCGCGAAGTGCTCACCGTTCAGTGCGCCGGTATCGAACCGGCGGTGCTCACCCTTCAGCCCGATGCGGACCGCCTCCGTGAGGTCGGCCGGGATTTCCAGGTTGGCGGCCAGGAGATTGGCTGTGCCAGCGGGCAGGATGGCCAGGACAGCGCCGGTCCCGGCCACCGCGTCGATGCACCGCTGGACCGTCCCGTCGCCTCCCCAGACGAAGATCACTTCCGCGCCCTGGGTCAGCGCACGGCGAGCGAACTTAGGCGCCTTACGGCTTTTCTTCACCTCATACCAGAGCGGGTCAGTCACGCCCTCCCGCGCCAGAACCTCCCGCAGCTCACTCAGCCCGCCACCGAAACTCTTCTTAGCGTGGGCCACCACCGCGATCGCTGGCACGCCATAGCCTCCCGTTCTCCCCACTAGCCAGCCCTAGCGGGCGGCCGAACCGAGGTGAACTGCCCACAGCTCCCAGCAGTAATCACCAGTCCCAGCGCAGCCCTGCTGTGGCAACCCGCACGCTTGGGCCGGCGTGCTCCCAGCGCCGGGGCACTTCGCATGCCGTGTATTGCGGCGCGTCCGGATCTGGCATTATGGGGTAGTAAGTGGCGGTTAGGAAGCAGCCGTGACCTCATCTAGGTCGGTCGGCTGCCTGGCGCCTCCAGCAGCCGGGGCCGATGCTGGAGGCGAAGAATTGATGCTCGTTGCCCACTCGCCTGTTGTCTCGCCGGTCGGCTGGCTGACCATCACCCCGCTGGACGGCCGGACCGGGCTGCGGCTTACCGGCGAGGCCGATGCGCTCACCCTGCCCGCCCTGCGCCGTGCCGCGGCGGCCCTGCCGCCCGATGCTCGCGAGATTCATCTCCAGCTGGCCAGCCTGGAGTTCGTCGACGTGGCCGCCGCCAGGTTCCTGGTCAGCCTGACCGAACGCCCCAGCCAGCCGGAGCTGGTCTTGCACTACCCGCCGCCTTCCCTGATCCGGCTGATTCGCCTGCTGTGGCCCGCTGCCCTGGCACGCTGCTCGGTCCACAGCGCGCGTTCCGACCAGCGGAAATAAGCGGCAGCACGAGAGCAGGGGGCGTCGGCACGAAGCCGCTTCGGCCGTTGCCTGCGCCCGCTACCGGCAGACCTACGGCGTACCGCCCAGCCATACCTTGCGCCACGACTAGCAGTGGCAGCCCGGCTTGGGTGGCGGCGGCCGGCATTATCCAGCACTGGGCGCAGTGATTTAGTATCTGAGATCTCAAGTTGTTTTTTAGTGGGCCGGCCGCCCGCGCATGGTGCCGGACGGCTGCCGCTCTGGAGGTTCCGCATGACCAGCGTGCTGGGCGAGCCGGTCGAGCATCGTCAGCTCAAGGACTCCGTGTACCTGAAGCTGCGGCAGGAGATCGTCACCGCCACCCTGCCGCCCGGGTACGTGCTGCGCGAGGCCGAGCTGGCGGCGCGGTTCGGGGTGAGCAAGACACCGCTGCGGGAGGCATTCGTCCGGCTGGAGAAGGACGGCTTCGTGCAGATCGCGCCGTACCGCAGCGCGGTGGTGACCGGGTACAGCCAGCAGGACCTGCGGGAGATCTACGAGGTGCGTGAGCTGCTGGAAGGACAGTGCGCCCGGGAGGCGGCGGTGAGCATCGCGACCGAGGACCTGGCCGCGCTGAACCGCATCGTCCGGGACAGCGCCGCCGCGTTCGAGGCCGGGGACACCGGCCGGCTGACCGCCCTGCTCGACGAGTTCGACGTGGTGCTCTACGCCCAGTCCAGGAACGGCCGGATCACCGCGATGCTGGAGAACATCCGCGACCACGTGACCCGGATCGGCCGGCTCACCGTGGCCATCCCGGGCCGGATGGGCACGTCCGTGCAGGAGCACCAGGCCATCTACGAGGCGATCGTGCAGCGGGACGGCCCACGGGCGGAGACGCTGATGCGGCAGCACATCCTGTCGGTGATGGCCGACCAGCTGGCCAGTCTCGACCCGGATTCGGTGTCGCCCCGGTGACGGCCGCGACCCCGGACGTCCTGATCGTCGGGGCCGGCTCGGCCGGCCTGTTCTGCGCACTGGGCCTGGCCAGCTCGGCGTCGGTGACGCTGGTGGAGGCGGGGCCGGACGCCGGGACACCGCCACCGCACTGGATGCTCTACGACTACCTGCTGCCCGCCGAGTGCTACTACCAGTACGCCGACGCCGACACCGGGCTGGCGCTGCCGCAAGGCCGTGGCACCGGGGGCGGGTCTACGGTCAACTCGGCCGCGGCGCTGCGCGGCCAGCCGTGGTGTTACGACGGCTGGGGCGTCCCCGGCTGGTCCTGGCAGGACTGCCTGGACGGCTTCCGGGCCATCGAGTCGGACCAGCAGTTCGGCGCGGCCGGCTACCACGGTGCGGCCGGGCCCATCCCGATCACCCGGCTCACCCCGGGACCGCTGGACGAGGCGCTGATCAAGCTGTGCGCGGAGCGCGGCTACCCGGCCGTGGCGGACCACAACGCGCCTGGTGTGCTGGGCGTCGGCGTCTGGCCGACGAACCGGCGGGACGAGGGCCGGTGGGGGACGCACGCCGGGGTCCTGCCGCTGGTCCGCGACGCGGTGGACGTCCGGGCCGGCACCCAGGTGCAGCGGCTGGTCTTCGACGGCAGCCGCTGTGTCGGCGCGGATGTGCTCGGCCCGCACGGCCCGGAGCGGCTGCGGGCCGGGCACGTCGTCCTGTGCGCGGGCGCGTTCGGCACGCCGCTGCTGCTCATGCGGTCCGGCATCGGCCCGGAGGCGGACCTGCGGCAGGCCGGGATCGAGCTGGTCAGCCCGCTGGACGGGGTCGGCGCCAACCTGCAGGATCACCCGTGGTGCCTGCTCGACGTGACCGCGGCCGAGCTGGCCGACATCGAGGCCCGGCCGGTGAGCGGCGCGCTGCTGCGCTACGAACTGCCTGGTGAGCCCGCCAGTGAGCATGTGGAGGCGGAGATCTTCCCGTGGCAGACCCGGCCCTATGACCCGTCCGTCCCGGCCGCCCAGGTCTGCTACACGGCGGCGCTGATGACCCCGCTCAGCCGGGGCCGGCTCACGCTGGGCCCGGACGGCCCGGTGATCAGGGCCCGGCATCTGGCCGACGACCGGGACGCGGCCCGGATGGCCGAGATCGTCACGACCACGGCCCAGCTGGTCGACGAGCTGGCCGCGGCCGGCCTGGTCCAGGTGCCGGACGACGCCTGGTGGCGGGCCGCGGACCTGGTCCAGGCGTGCCGGCGCGTGGTGGGCACCTATAACCACCACAGCGGGACGTGCCGGATGGGCGACCCGGCTGACCCCGGCACGGTGGTCGGCCCCGGGCTCGGCGTGCTGGGCACCACCGGGCTGTCGGTGGCCGACTCGTCGATCCTGCCGGTCATCCCGCGGGCCAACACCAACCTGGCCGCCATGATGATCGGCCACCGGGCCGCGGCCCTGGTCAGCGCGGCCGCACCCACATCCTGACCAGCGGCGCCACGGCTGGTCAGGCCTGGCCGCCGCGGGTGTAGGCCATGTCCCAGAACGCCAGTTCATAGCGGGTGGACCGGTCGAACGCGGCGGCCAGCGTGGTCATCCGCACCTCGTCACCAGGGTCGGCGTGCCGGTCGAGCAGTGCGGTGGAAGCCTGGACCAGCTCGTCGTAGCCGTCCCCGGCGAACAGGGCGATCCAGTCGGCGTAGACCGGGTCGGCCGGCGGCGCGGCGGTCAGGCCGGCCGCGATCTCGCCGTAGCTCCACTGGCAGGGCAGCACGGCGGCGAGCCCGGTGGCCAGGTCGTGCCGGCCGGCCGCGTCGAGCAGGTGCCGGGTGTAGGCATAGGTGGTGGGGGCCATCGAGACCGCCCCGCGGTCCCCGGCACCCCCGCCCAGCCGGGCCAGGAACGCGTAGTTGGCCGGCAGCTCGGTGTCCACGATCTGGCTGAGGAACCGGGTCAGCACGGTGATCTCGTCCCGCCCCGGCGCATGGCCGATGATCAGCGCGATGGCCCGGGCGTAATCCTCCAGGTAGAGCACGTTCTGCTGGAAGTAGTAGCGGAACGCCTCGTGCGGCAGTGCGCCCGCGCCGATCTCGGCCACCATCGGGTGGCTGACCGCCGCCGACCAGGCGGCCGCCCCGCGCTCGCGCAGCACCGCCGAAGCCCCCCGGCGCGGGTGGGACGTCATCATGAGCAGATTCCCTCCACATCGAGACATGAGATATCAGATCCTGGCGCGACCACCCGGTCAATCCATCGTCCGCACGGGCGAGCGAGTCGGGAGGCAGAAAATCCGGCGAAACATGATGGTTACGTCCGTGGGATTGACTGCCAGCAGCCGGTAAATCTAGCCTAAGATCTGAGATCTTATCCGTCACCTACTATTGTGACCCCTATACCCCGCAGCACCGGCAGCAACGGAAGGCACCGCCATGGCCGACGCCCTGGACCGCCAAGACCACACTGTGCGCAGCCTGACGGCCAGGCCGTTCGGCGGCCGGATGCCCAGCCACTCGGGGGACATCGCGCTCGAGTCCCATGGCATCAGCCCCATCCCGGAGTCGAACCGCTATGGCTCCGCGCGGCGGCTGTTCACCGTCTGGTTCGCCCCGAACGTCAACATGACCGGTGTGTTCACCGGCACCCTGGCCATCGTGCTGGGCCTCGGGTTCTGGCTCGGGCTGCTAGCCATGATCATCGGGACGGTGATCGGTTCGCTGCCGGTCGCCTACCTGTCCACCTGGGGACCACGGACCGGCACCGGGCAGCTGCCGCTGTCCCGGATCGCGTTCGGCGACACGGTGGTGCTGCCCGGGGTCGTGCAGTGGCTGTCCTCGATCGCCTGGGACGGCCTGGTCGGCCTGTTCGGCGGTGAGGCGCTGGCCAGCCTGCTGCACATCCCGTTCCCCATCGCGGTGGCCATCATCCTGCTGCTGCAGTGCCTGGTCGGCGTGTTCGGCTACGAGCTGATCCACCGCGTGGAGGCGGTGATGACAGTGGTCCTCGCGGTGACGTTCGCGGTGCTGACCATCAAGCTGGTCACCGGCCACTCGGTGATCACCGCCTCGACCGCGCACGGCCCGGACCTGGCCGGGGCGTTCGTGCTGGAGGTCACGATCGCGCTGAGCCTGGCCATCTCGTGGGCCAGCTACGCGTCTGACTACAGCCGCTACCTGCCCCCCACGACCTCGTCGAAGGCAGTCTTCTGGTACAGCCTCGGCGGCGTCGTGCTGTCCTACGTGTGCATCCAGGCCATCGGCATCGCCGCCGCGGGCGTGCTGACCAACCAGACCGCGGAAGGCGTGCGGTCGATCATGGGCGGCGGCGTACTCGGCGTGCTGGCGCTGCTGGCGATCAGCCTGGCCTCGGTGGCATCCAACGCGATGAACGACTACAGCGGCTCGCTGGCGCTGCAGACGGTCGGCGTCCGGCTGCGCCGGCCGGTGGCGGCGGGTGTGGTCACCATCATGGCGTTCCTGCTCATCCTGTGGCTGCACCACGGTGACGTGGCGGCCAAGTTCCAGAACGTGCTGCTGTTCGTCGGCTACTGGATCCCCGGTTTCGTGGCCATCGTGGCCATCGACTGGCTGGCGCGGCGGCTCGGCAAGGGCAGCGTGGACCCGCTGCGCCAGCACACCACGCGCAGCAACGCGATCGCGGCACTGGTCGTCTTCGTGGTCGCCTTCGGCACGGCGGTGCCGTTCATGGACACCTCGCTGTTTGTCGGCCCGGCCGCGAATGCCCTGCACGGCGCGGACATCGCCTACTTCGTGGCGTTCATCGTCGCCGCCGCGCTGTACGCGCCGTTCCGGCTGCGCCGTGGCCGCGCGGGCGGCGTCGCAGCCAGCTCCACTGAGCCGCGGACCGTCCCCGCCGCCACCGACCAGGCGGCTGGATGACGGCCGGCCCGGGTTCCGCGGCGGCGCCCAGTACCGCCGCGGGGCCGGCCGGGGCCGACTCGGCGGCACAGGCCGGGCCGCCGGTGCCGGTGGACACGGTGATCGCCGGCGGCTGGCTGCTCACCATGAACCCGGACCGGGAGATCTACCGGGCGGGCGGCGTCGCCATCGACGGCGGGATGATCGTGGCAGCCGGCCAGCGGGCCGACATCCTGGCCCGGTTCGCCCCCCGGCGGCTGATCGACGCCCCGGACGGGGTGATCATGCCCGGCCTGGTGAACGGGCACCGGCACCTGCTGTGCTGCGCCAAGGGCGCGATGCCCGAGGGTGGCCAGACGCTGGACGCGCTGCGCCGGTTCATCTACCCGTCGTTCGCGGCGCTGACCGAGCAGGACATGTACGTGCACGCGCAGCACGCCGCGGCCGAGATGATCCGGTTCGGCACCACGCTGTTCGAGGAACCGGGGTGCAACCACCTGGACGCGGTGCTCGAAGCGCTGGCCGGGTCCGGGATCCGGGCCCGCACCGGCCCGTGGACCTGGGACCAGGCCGGGCCAGCCGGCGCTAAAGATCTGCCGGACTGGCTCCGGATGGACGCCACGACGGCGCTGCGGCGGCTGGCCGACGGAGTCGAGCAGGTGCGCAAGTTCGGCCACCCGCGGATCAAGGACGCGGTCACCATCGAGGGCGTCGGCACTGCCTCGGACGAGCTGACCCGGGGCGCGGCCGAGCTGGCGCTGGACGCCGGGTCGCTGTTCGTGCTGCACAAGTCGACCAGCGAGCGTGAGGTGGAGCTGGAGCTGACCACGTTCGGCCACCGCCCAGTCGAGCACATGGCGCGGATCGGCGCGCTCAACGAGCGCACCCTGCTCAACCACATGACCAGCCTGGACGACCGTGACGTGGGCTTCGTGGCCGACTCCGGCGCGCGCATCTCGCACAACCCGTCGTCCGCCCTCAAGCTGGCCAAGGGCACCACGCAGACCGGCAAGTGGCCCGAGCTGCTGGCCGCCGGGGTGCCGATGGCGCTGGGCACCGACGCCGAGAACGTGTCGAACCACCAGGACATCTGCCGGTCCATGCAGCTGGCCGCGCTGCTGCCTCGCGATGCCCGGCGGGACCCGAACGCGGTCAGCGCGGAGCAGGCGGTCGAGATGGCCACGATCAGCGGGGCCACCGCACTGTGCATGCAGGACGAGACCGGCTCGCTGGAGCCGGGCAAGCAGGCCGACGTGATCATCTTCGATACGGCCGACTTCGACTGGCGTCCGCTGCACAACCCGGTGGCCAACCTGGTCTACGGGGTCACCGGGCACTCGGTGGACACCGTGCTGGTCGGCGGCGACGTGCTGCTCGAACATAAGAAGCTGACCCGGGTGGACGAGGACGAACTGCGCGAGCAGGTCGAGCAGATCAACCGCCGCGTGCTCAAGGAAATCGGCATCGACCCGGCACCATTGTGGCCGGTGCGCTGAGTGGGGCGAATGTTGCTATGCCACCTCTGATGATCAACCGATTGGTGTCGCCCTGACGACAGCAAACGGTTGATCACGTTCGCCGGGGCCGGGTTGGCTGGGGGCCGGGTTGGCTGGGGCCGGATTTAGTCCCCGAGCAGGCCGGTCATCCGGGCGTAGTTGGTGCCCAGGATGCCGTCCAGCTTGGCCTGCGGGATCGGGTCCGCGCCGACCCGGTCCGCGTGCTCGTTGACCGCGAGCAGCTTGTCCCGCAGCTTGACCGGGTCGTACAGAAAACCCGGGTAGTCAGTGCCGAAGAACAGCTTCTCCAGCGGCACGAACGACGCCTCGGCGTGCACCAGGAACCGCAGCAGCTCCTCGGTGGTCACGCTGGCCATGAAGTAGCTCAGCTCGGCGTAGAAGTTGGGGTGCTTGGTCAGCATGAACATGGCCTCGTCCACCCAGGGCAGCCCGCAGTGCGCGATGGTCAGCCGCAGGTCGCGGAAGTGCCGCCCGGCCGCGTCCAGCAGCGCCGGCCGGGCGTGCTCCATCCGGGCGTCGATCCGGGTGGACCCGGCCTGGTGCACCATGACCGGGATGCCCAGCTCGGCCGCCTTCTCGAACACCGGGAACGCGAGCACCGGGTCGGCGGGCGACCAGTCCTGGTACATCGGGTACAGCTTCAGCCCGGTCAGGCCGAGGTCGCGGACGGCCCGGTCCAGCTCACGGACGGCCGCGGCCGGCCCCCGGTAGGCCGGGTTGACCGAGGCGTACCCGATGAACACGTCCGGCCGCCCAGCGACGATGGCCGCGATGTAGTCGTTGCACTTCTCCGGGCTGGGCTCCCCCGGTACCCCGGTGATGCCGTAGCTGTCCACGGTGCCGATCAGCTCGCCGTCCAGGAACTGCGGGGACACCGCCAGGATGACGATCTTGTCGAAGCCCGGGTGGTCCCGGATGGACTCGTCCGGCCCGATGACCGGGAAGCCCTTGCGGCTGTACCCGCTGGCCGCCCACTCGTCCTCGGTGGGTGGCCGGTGCGCGGGCAGCAAACCCAGGCTGCGGTAGATGCACAGCGACCCCTCACGGCCGTACTCGGTGGTGAACTCCGCGTCCTCGGCCAGGCTCAGGATGTGCGTGTGCGCGTCGATCTGCACGGTTTTCTCGGCCCCGGGCGGCTAGTGAGCGGGTGACGGCAGTGCGCCGGTACTGGCGTTAAGCACGAATCTTCTCCAGCGTGCGGAGGAAGCCGGCGTTCGCTTCGGCGAGGACCTGCTGCTCGTCCATGGTGCGGAGCTGGCGGCCGGCCATCAGGATCTTCCCGTCCACGATGGTGGTGTCCACCGCGCTGCCGTTGGCCGCGAACACCAGATGCGAGTAGATGTGCGCCTTGTCGCCGGGCATCAGCGGGGTGAACATCGGGTTCCGGGTGTCGACCAGGATCACGTCGGCCTTCTTGCCCGCGGTCAGCTCGCCGGTGTCGTGCCTGAGCGCGGCCGACCCGTTCCGGGTGGCCATCCGGACCACCTCGGGTGCCTGCATCAGGCTGGCGTCCACCCGGCTGGCCCGGTGCACCAGCGAGGCGAACTTCATGGTCTGGAACGCGTCCCGGCTGTTGTTGCACTCGGCCGCGTCGTGGCCGAGGCCCACGTTCAGCCCGGCGGCCAGCATCTCCGGCAGCCGGGCGATGCCGTTGCCGAGTTTCGCGTTGGAGCCGGGGTTGTGCGAGATCTGGGTGCCGGTCTCGCGCATCAGCGCGATCTCGGTGTCGTTCAGCCACACGCAGTGCGCGGCGATGCAGTCCGGGCCGAGCAGGCCCGCGTCGTAGGCCACCTCGGTCGGCCGGCGGCCGAACCGCTCCTTACTGTTCTCCACCTCGGTCAGTGACTCGTTCAGGTGGATGTGGATGCCGGTGCTCAGCTCGCCGGCCAGCTGGCGGGCGTCGCGGAGCAGTTCGGGCGAGGCCAGCGGCAGCCACTCGATGCCCACGTACACCTCGATCCGCCCATTGCCGAGCCCGTGCACCGCGTCGTAGGCGTCCTGGTTGTCCTGCAGCGTGTCCAGGTTGTGCTCGGGCAGCGCCACGTCGTTGGCCAGCACGGCCCGGATGCCGATGTCATGCGCGGCGCGGCCCAGGTCGGGCAGCCGCCGGTACATGTCGTTGACCGTGGTCACCCCGCACTTGATCGACTCCAGGTAGCTGGCCGCCGCGGACCAGTAGGCCGCGTCAGCATCCAGCGTGCGGATGAACGGGTACCAGCAGGCGTCCAGGTACTCCCAGAGCGGCAGGTGGTCGCTGAACCCCTTGGCAATCGCGGTGTGGTAGTGCAGGTCGACCAGGCCGGGCATGACGATCATCCCGGTGGCGTCGATCTGCTCGTCGGCCGGCCCGCGGTCGCCGGGATAAGGCCCGTCGCCGGCTGCGGCGATCCGGTCCCCGTCCAGCACGACGTGCCCACCGAAGTGCACGTCGTCGGCGTCGTTCATGGTCAGCACCGTGCCGCCGGTGATGATGATCTTGCTCATGGCGCGCGCTCCCTCGGGCTCCTCGGGTCAGGTCTGGTAGTCGATGGCCGCGACGATGCGCTGCAGGGCCTGGTTCGCCTGGCGGCGGACCTCGGCTTCGTCCACCGTGGTGAGCTGGCGGCCGCGCATCAGGATCCGCCCGTCCACGATCGTGGTGTGCACCGCGCTGCCGTCCGCGGCGAACACCAGGTGTGAGTAGAGGTGCGCCGGGTCGCCCGGCCGCAGCGGGGTGAACATCGGGCTGCGCGTGTCCACCAGGATCACGTCGGCCTTCTTGCCCACGGCCAGCTCGCCGGTGTCGTGGTGCAGCGCGGCCGACCCGTTCCGGGTGGCCATCCGGACCACGTCCGGGGCCTGCAGCAGGCCGGCGTCCACCCGGTAGGCGCGGTGGATGAGCGCGGCGAACTTCATCACGTCGAACAGGTCGCAGCTGTTGCTGGATTCGGCCGCGTCGTGGCCCAGCCCGACGTTGATCCCGGCCGCCCGCATCTCCGGAACCCGGGCCACCCCGTTGCCCAGCTTGGCGTTCGAGCTGGGGTTGTGTGCGATGTGCGTACCCGTTTCTTTCATGAACGCCAGTTCGTGGTCGGTGAGCCAGACGCAGTGCGCGGCGATGCAGTCCGGGCCGAGCAGACCGGCGTCGTAGGCCACCTCGGTCGGCCGGCGGCCGAATCGCCGCCGGCTGTTCTCCACTTCGCCGAGCGACTCGTTCAGGTGGATGTGGATGCCGGTGCCCAGCTGGTCGGCGAGCTGCCTTGTGTCGCGGAGCAGTTCGGGCGAGGCCAGTGGCAGCCACTCGATGCCCACGTACACCTCGATGCGGCCGTCACCGAGGCCGTGCACGGCGTCGTAGGCGTCCTGGTTGTCCTGCAGCGTGTCCAGGTTGTGCTCAGGGAGGGCCACGTCGTTGGACAGCACGGCCCGGATGCCGATGTCATGCGCGGCGCGGCCCAGGTCGGGCAGCCGCCGGTACATGTCGTTGACCGTGGTCACGCCGTTCTTGATCGACTCGGCGTAGCTGCTGAGCGCGGCCCAGTACGCGGTCTCCGGGTCCAGCGCGCGGATCGACGGGTACCAGAACTGCTCCAGCGACTCCAGCAGCGGCAGGTGGTCGCAGAACCCCTTGCCGATCGCGGTGTGGTAGTGCAGGTCCACCAGGCCGGGCAGGACGATCATGCCGGTGGCGTCGATAAGCTCGGCGTCCGGGGCGCGGTGACCGGGGTAGCGCCCGGGGCCGACCGCGATGATCCGGTCACCGTCGATGACCAGGTGGCCGCCGAAGTGCACGTCGTCAGCGTCGCTGACGGTCAGCACGGTGCCACCTTCGATGATGATCACGGCGCGGCCCCTTCCTGGACCAGTTCGATCAGCACGCCGCCTACGCTTTTCGGGTGCACGAAGCCGATCAAGGTGCCCATGCCGCCGGGGCGCGGCACCGGGTCGATGAGTCGCGCGCCGGCCGTGGCTAGCTCGGTGAGCGCGGCGGCCACGTCGTCCACCTGGAGTGCGATGTGGTGCAGGCCGGTGCCGCGGCGCTGCACGGCCCGCTGCACCACGCCGTCGCCGGTCGGCTGGAGCGCCTGGAGGTAGCACGGCCCGGCTCGGAGCATGCGCTCGGTGAAGCCCTCGGCTGGCTCGGTGTGCGCGACGGCCAGCCCGAACAGGCGCTGCAGCGCGTCCGTCACTTCGGTGCCGTGCTCGGTGAACGCGACATGGTGCAGGCCAGTGACCCGCAGGCCGGTGACGTTCAGGCTGGTGTCGCTCATGCCATGGCCGCCTCGGCCGCCGCGCACTCGGCGAACGCGCGCACGGTGGCCATCCGGTCCGCGCCGAGCGGGAACACGGTGACCGAGTCGACGCCCAGCCCGGCCAGCGTACGCAGGTGCTGGCGGGCTTCGTCCCGGCCGCCGGCCAGGGCCATCCGCTTCACGAAGTCCACCGGGAGCGCCTCGGCCGCCCGGGCCGCCTCCTGGAACTCGCCCCCGGCATAGCTGCCGCGCACCTGGTCGATGATCTCCTGGGACAGCCCGGCCAGCCGGCAGTGCACCGGCGCGGTCTGCGGGAACCAGGCGGCGATGGTGCGGGCCGCGGCGATGGCCGCCTGCTCGTCCTCGTCGATGGCCCCGTAGGCGAACACGGTCACGTGCGGGCGCTGGCCGCGGCCGGCCGCGGCCACCCCGCGGTCGATGTGCTCCAGCGCGAACGTGATGCCGTCCGGGTGCAGCCCGGCCAGCAGGATCACGCCGTCGGCGATCCGGCCGGCCAGCTCCAGCGTGCGCGGGCCGGTGGCGGACAGGTAGACCGGGATGCCCAGCTTCGGCGGGAACCGGTAGTGCGCGCCGTGCAGCGCGAACCCGGGCCCGTCGGCCTCCACCTCCTGGCCGGCCCACAACGCCCGGATGGCAGCGACCGACGCCTCCAGGGTGGCGATCCGGGCCGGCTGCTGGCCGAGCGAGAGCAGCGGCCGGTCGCCCGCCCCGATGCCCAGGATGGTCCGGCCGCCGGAGATCTCGGCCACGGTGGCCGCGGCCACCGCGGTCATGGCCGGGTGCCGGGTCACCGGGTTGGTGACCGCGGTGCCGATGCGCATCCGGGTGGTCTGCCGCGCGGCCAGCGTCAGGTATGCCCAGCAGTAGCGGGAGTGCAGCGACGAGTCGGTCAGCCAGAAGTTGTCATAGCCCAGGTTCTCGATCTCGGCCACCATGGCCTCGAACTCGGCCGGCTGGTCCACGCCTTGCAGGGTTACTCCGGTCCGCACCGTCACCACTCCTGTTCATCCAGTCGGGCGATCGTCGTCGCCAGCGCGGCCAGCCCGGCCGGAACCGGCTCGATGTCGATCCACTCCTGCTCGGTGTGGGTGCCGCCGCCGGTCGTGATGCCGAGCGTCAGCGCTGGGATGCCCAGCGGGTAAGCCGCGTTGGCGTCGGTGCTGGCGGCCGTCAGCCGGGGGCTGATCCCGTTGTCGCGGAGCACGTCGGCGGCCACGGTGGCCAGCGGGTGCGCCGGGTCCAGGGCGCCCGCGGGCCGTTCGCCGATGGCGCGCACGGTGACCTGCATGCTTTCCGGCGCGCTGTGCAGGATGCCGGTGGCCGCGTCGCGCAGCGCGTGCAGCGCGGCGGCGTCCCCGCTGCGCAGGTCGACCAGGAATTCGGCGCGCTGCGCCCGCGAGTTGACTGATTCACCGCCGGCCACCTGGCCGACGTTGACCGTGACCTTGGGCGGGCCGCCCGTGGTTTGGGCCGGGGTGGCCAGCGCGGCCAGCCGGGTGATGAAGCCCGCCGCCACGTGCACGGCGCTCGGCTGCCCGGCCTCCTCCCAGGCGTGCCCGCCCGGCCCGGTGACGGTGACCTGCCAGCGGACCGAGCCCACCCCGGTCAGGTTGACCCGGCCGAGGTAGTTCCCCTCCAGCGCGATCAGCGCACGGACCGGTGCTGGCGGGTCGTCGAGCAGGGCCCGCACGCCGGCCAGGTTGCCCAGGCCTTCCTCGCCGCGGGTGGCCACGATCCACACCGGGTGCCGCCCGTGGTGGGGCAGCAGCGAGTCCAGCGCGGCCAGCGAGCTGACCGCGACAGTGTCGTCTCCCACGCCCGGGCCTTCCAGCCGCCCGTCCACCCGGGTCACGCCGTGCCGGACCTCCGGGCTGAACACGGTGTCCAGATGCGCGCAGACCAGCACGC
>DATCUG010000304.1:0-2238 GCA_036567525.1 Streptosporangiaceae bacterium
CCGCGGCCAGCAGCGCGGCCAGTGCGAACCCGGCGGCCTGCCGGGGAAGGAACACGCCGTACCCGGCCCGGGCCATCGCGAGGATCAGCGCCACCATCACCGCGGCCACCATGAGGTACGCGATGAGCTGGGCGGCCAGCAGCCGGGCCGGGCCGGCCGGGGTGGTCTGCAGGCGGCGCAGCACGCCCTTCTCCCGGTAGCCGGCCAGCACCATGGGCAGCGCGGTCAGGGCCAGGATGCCCAGCGAGTACGCGATCAGGATGGGCACGTACACGTCGAACAGCGTGTGCCCGCCGAGGCCCTTCCGCGGCTGGGTGTAGAACGGGATGCTGCCGAAAATGATCAGCAGCACCAGCGGCAGGGCCAGCCGTACGACGAGCCGGCCCCGCTCCCGGCTGAACAGCCTCAGTTCGGTGACGGTGAGCCGGGCTAGCGCGGTCATTGGGTCTCCTGGCCGGTCAGCGCGACGAACGCGTCCTCCAGGCTGGCCTGCTCCACCCGGAGCTGCCCGGCCACGATCTGGTTGCGGGCCAGCACCGAGGTGACCGCGGCCAGCACCTCCCCGGTGCCGGTGACCACGACGACATCGCCCCGGTGGATGATGCTGGTCACCTCGGGCAGGCTGGTCAGCAGCTCGTCGCGCAATGGCACCGACGGGCGGAACTGGATCCGCTGCTCGGGCCGGATCCGCTCGGTCAGCCCGGCCGGGGTGTCCAGCGCCAGCACCTGGCCGGCGTCGATCAGCGCCACCCGGTCACAGAGCCGCTCCGCTTCCGCCATGAAGTGGGTGACCAGCACGATCGTCACCCCGCGGTCGCGTACCCCCTCGATCAGCGTCCAGGTGTCCCGCCGGGCCTGCGGGTCCAGGCCGGTGGTCAGCTCGTCCAGCACCGCCACCTCGGGGCGGCCGAGCAGCGCCAGCGCGATGGACAGCCGCTGCTGCTGGCCGCCGGACAGCTGGCCGTACCTGGTGGCCTGCTGGCCGGTCAGCCCGAGCAGGTCCAGCAGCGCCCGCCAGTCGGCCGGGGCCCGGTAGAACGAGCTGTACAGCTGGAGGGCCTCGGCCACCCGCAGCCGCTCCGGCAGCTCGCTGTGCTGCAGCTGCACGCCGACGCGCTGGGTCAGCTCGGCGCGGTCGCGCCGCGGGTCGAGCCCGAGCACCCGGATCGTGCCCCGGTCCGGAGTGCGCAGCCCCTCGATGCACTCCACCGTGGTGGTCTTGCCCGCGCCGTTGCGGCCCAGGATCCCGAAGATCTCGCCGCGCTGCACGGCGAACGAAACGTCGTCTACCGCGACGGTGTCCCGGTAGCTCTTGTGCAGTTGCTGCACCTCGATCACTGCTGGCATGACGCCAGCTTGGCAACGCGGGGCCGCCGGGGGCATCGCCCGGCCAGCCAGACCCGCATCCACCGATCGGCTGACCGCGCGGCCGGCCGGTCAGGGCAGATCGGCCAGCAGGCCGCGAAGGTCGCCCGCTGTCTGTGCGGTCAGCGCGGCGGTGAGCCGCTCGTCCAGTTCGGCGTGGGTGAGCCGGCCCGCGGCGAAGTGCTCGCGGAGCCTTGTCACGGCCAGCTCCCGGTCGGCGTCCGAGACCCAGCCCACCAGGCTGTCCGCGGTGTCCAGCCACCGGATGACCGAGTCCAGCCGGGACAGCTCGGCCGCGCCGGCCAGGGCCAGGCTCAGGCTCGGCTGGGCCGGGGCAGCCCGCCCGGCCCGGGTGCGCCGCTGCATCGACTCCACCAGGTACCGGCGGTGGGTCTGGATCACCTCGTGCACGTCGGTGCCGGGTACCTGCCCAGCCAGCATGATCTTCAGCACCAGCTCATCGCCGTGAGCCGGGTCTGGCGTGCTGCGCAGCCAGCTGGCCAGCTCCCGCTGGCCACTGGCGGTAATGCGGAACTCCGCCGGGTCATCGGCCGGGCCGCCGGCCACCAGCCCGGCTTGAGCCAGCCGGCCCAGCGCCGGGTATACCTGACCGGCGCTGCCCGGCGGCACGCCGCCCCGGCCGGCCGCCACCTCCTGGTGCAGCCGCGAACCTGGCCGCGGGCCGCTGGCCAGCAGCGCGAGCAGCGCAAAATGAATGTTCATGGCACCACGCCCGGCACGACACCCCAGGGCCGTATGGCGGGGAATATACCGGGTATACAAGCCCTGGACAAGCGCGCCGGGATAGGGGGCACATGCCGTCGGTAGCGGAGATCCGCGCCCAGGCCGAGGAAGTGGCGGCTGGCTGGTCGG
>DATCUG010000305.1:0-8718 GCA_036567525.1 Streptosporangiaceae bacterium
ACCGGCTGCTGCACGTCGCGGATCTCGATCAGGCCGCCAGGCGCGCCCGGCGCGCTGGCCACCCGGATCAGCCCGGCGTCGGCCAGCTGGCCGCCGCCCTCGGCGTAGAACGGCGTGCGGTCCAGCACCACTTCCACCTCGGTGCCGGCCCCGGCCGCGGGCACGCTCACCCCGCCGGCCAGCAGCCCGGTGACGGTGGCCTCGCCGGACGTGAGGTCGTATCCGGTGAACGTGACCGGGCCCGACTTGGTCAGCAGGCTGGCCAGCACGGAGATGTCCGCGTTCCCCGTCTTCTTGTCCAGCGAGTCCTGCTTGGCGCGCTGCCGCTGCTCGGCCATCAGCCGCCGGAACCCGTCCTCGTCCACGGCCAGGCCCTGCTCGTTGGCCATCTCCAGGGTGAGGTCGATCGGGAAGCCGTAGGTGTCGTGCAGCTGGAAGGCCTGCTCACCGGAGAGCGTCGCGGCGCCGCGCCGGCGGCTCTCGCCCACCGCCGCGTCGAACATGGCCGAGCCGGTGCGCAGCGTGGCCAGGAACGTGCTCTCCTCGGCGTCGATCACGCCGAGGATGCGCGGCGCCTCGGTGCGCAGCTCGGGATACAGGTCGGCCATCGCGTTCAGCGCGGTGTCCGCCAGCTCGTGCAGGTAGCGGCCGTCGCTGCCGCCACCGCGCTGGCCGCCGGCCAGCAGCCGGAGGTTGTAGATGCTGCGCCGGAGGATGCGCCGCAGCACGTAGCCGCGGGCCTCGTTGGACGGCAGCACGCCGTCGCCGACCAGCATCACCGCGGTGCGCACGTGATCGGCCACCACCCGCAGCGCCACGTCAGACCGGTGGTCCCGGCCGTACTTCTGCTCGGTCAGGTCGGCCGCCTTGTCCAGCACCTTCCACAGCGTGTCGACCTCGTAGATGTTGTCCACGCCCTGCAGGATGGCGGCCATCCGCTCCAGGCCCATGCCGGTGTCGATGTTGCGCTTGGGCAGCTCGCCCAGGATGGGCCAGCCTTCCTTGCCCGCTCCCTCGCCGCGCAGGTACTGCATGAAGACGAGGTTCCACACCTCCAGGTACCGGTCCTCGTCCACGATCGGCCCGCCCTCCAGGCCGTAGTCCGGGCCGCGGTCGTAGTAGATCTCCGAGCACGGCCCGCAGGGCCCGGGCACGCCCATCGACCAGTAGTTGTCCGCCATGCCGCGGCGCTGGATCCGGCTCTCCGGCACCCCGACCACCTCATGCCAGATGCGGAACGCCTCGTCGTCGTCGAGGTACACGGTGGCCCACAGCCGGTCCTCGGGGAACCCGAACCCGCCGTCCCGTTCCGGCGTGGTGAGCAGCTCCCAGGCGAACGGGATGGCCTGCTCCTTGAAGTAGTCGCCGAACGAGAAGTTGCCCAGCATCTGGAAGAACGTGCCGTGCCGGGTGGTCTTGCCGACCTCCTCGATGTCCGGGGTGCGGACGCACTTCTGGCAGCTGGTGGCCCGGCTGAACGGCGGCGTGGCCTGGCCCAGGAAGTACGGCTTGAACGGCTGCATCCCGGCGTTCACCAGCAGCAGCGTGGGATCATCGGCGATCAGCGAGGCCGACGGGACGACGGTGTGCCCGCGGTTCTCGAAATAGGTAAGGAAACGGCGGGCAATCTCTGCCGACTCCATCAACGGCCATCCTCTGTCCGGTCGGGCTCGGTGGGCCCGGGCTCAATGTGATCGGGGCGCCCTTCCAGGGCCGGGCGCGCGGCCTGGAGCTGGCGCTGGCGGTACATCTGCATGCCCTCTCGCACGTCCCCGGCGAAGCTGGTCAGCTCCCGGGCCCGCGGGCCGGGCATGATCGCGCGGGCCACCGCGGTAGCCCGCCGGTAGGCGCTGATGCCCAGTACCGCGCCCAGAGTCAGCCAGAACAGCCGCCGGATCACCGTTGCCTCCCGCTCTCGATGGCTCGTCCTGACTCGCCGCGGAGCGGCGGCCGGGGGCCGGGGGTTCCGGGGGTAGTCCCCCGGGGATGCGGAGCGGGGGGTCGTCCCCCCGGGCCAGCACTGGCCCGCAACTCGGCGGCGTGCCGGACGCCGTAGACGAACGCGGAGACCCGGGCGAACCCGGAGCCGGCCTGCGCGGCGGCCAGCTTGGCCAGCGGCGCGAACTGGGTCACCCGGCCGGTGAGCTCGGCCATGTTGCCGGCCACCTCGTCCATGCTGGCGGTGATCTCGTCGGTCCGGCTGAGCTGGCCGGCCGTGGCGTCCAGGGTGGCGTGCGCCCGGTCGATGACCGCGTCGCTGCTCTCCCGCAGCCCGGCCACGGCCGCGGACGTCTGGTTGATCAGCCGGGCCAGCTTCACCAGCACGTACACCGCCGCGGCCACCAGGACCGCCCAGCCGAAGGCGGCGACGATGACCGCCACCCAGACCGCGTTCAGCATGCCTGCTCCTTCATCTGCCTGACCTTATCTCGCGGTAGCCGCTCACATCGCGCGACCAGAGCGGCTTCCCCTCAGGGCGGTCACGAACCGTCCGGCTCCGCGGACTTGTCCAGGATGGCCCGGATCCGCTCGGCCCGCTGCGCGTAGCGGGCCTCGGCGCCGTGCCGGGATGGCTCGTAATATCGCCGGCCGGCCAGCGAATCCGGCGCGTACTGCTGCGCCACCACACCGTCCGGGAAGTCGTGCGGGTACTCGTAGCCCCGGCCATGGCCCAGCCGGGCCGCCCCCGGGTAGTGCGCGTCGCGCAGGTGCGGCGGCACCGGGCCGGCCAGCCCGGCCCGGACGTCGGCCTGGGCCGCGCCGATCGCCTTGATGACCGAGTTGGACTTGGGCGCCAGGGCCAGGTGGATGGTGGCCTGGGTCAGGTTGATCCGGGCTTCCGGCAGGCCGATGAGCTCGACCGCGTGCGCCGCGGCCACCGCCACCCCGAGCGCGGACGGGTCGGCCATCCCGACGTCCTCGCTGGCGTGCACGATCAGCCGCCGGGCGATGTACCGCGGGTCCTCGCCCGCCTCGATCATCCGGGCCAGGTAGTGCACGGCCGCGTCCGGGTCGCTGCCCCGGATGCTCTTGATGAACGCGCTGATCACGTCGTAGTGCTGGTCGCCGGCCCGGTCGTAGCGGACGGCGGCGCGGTCCACCGCCCGTTCCAGGGTGGCGGTGTCGATGACCGCGCCGGGACGCAGCCCGAGCGAGGCCGACTCCAGGTAGGTCAGCGCACGCCGGGCATCCCCGCTGGCCAGCCGGATCAGGTGGGCCAGCGCGGCGTCGTCCAGGCTGGCCGTGCCAGCCAGTCCGCGCTCGTCGGTCAGCGCCCGCTGGATGACCTGCTGCATGTCCTCGTCGCTGAGCGGTTCCAGGGTGAGCAGCAGGGACCGGGACAGCAGCGGGCCGACCACCGAGAACGACGGGTTCTCGGTGGTCGCGCCGATGAACGACACCCAGCGGTTCTCCACCGCGGGCAGCAGCGCGTCCTGCTGCGCCTTGTTGAACCGGTGCACCTCGTCGATGAACAGCACGGTCTGCCGGCCAGTCAGGCCGAGTTCCCGGCGGGCCGCCTCGATCGCCGCCCGCACGTCCTTGACCCCGGCGGTGACCGCGGACAGCTCGGTGAACCGGCGCTGGGTCACCTGGCTGATCACGTGGGCCAGCGTGGTCTTGCCGGTGCCCGGCGGCCCCCACAGCACCACGGACATGCCCGCGTCGTGCTCGGCCAGCTTGCGCAGCGGGGTACCCGGGCCGGTCAGGTGGGCCTGGCCGACCACCTCGTCCAGGGTGCGCGGGCGCATCCGCACGGCCAGCGGGGCGGCCGCCTGGGCCGCCTCCTGCTCAGCCGCGTCGAACAGGCTGCCCGCCTGCCCGCCGCCGTCCGTGCTCCGTACCACACCCAGACACTATCCGGCTACTCAGACAGCCAAGGACGGGCTACTCAAGACAGCCCGGGGACGGGCTACTCGGGCTTGGCATCGATGCCGGCCTCACGGCGCTGCTCCGGGGTGAT
The DNA here is from genome assembly GCA_036567525.1 of Streptosporangiaceae bacterium. Taxonomy (GTDB): domain Bacteria; phylum Actinomycetota; class Actinomycetes; order Streptosporangiales; family Streptosporangiaceae; genus RYN-230. The sequence goes on from DATCUG010000305.1 coordinate 3,962, forward strand.
CGGGGTGGGCGCGCCGGTGAGCGGGTCAGCCCCGGACGCGGCCTTCGGGAACGCGATCACGTCCCGGATCGTGTCCCGCCCGGTCAGCAGCATGAGCAGCCGGTCCCAGCCGAACGCGATGCCGCCGTGCGGCGGCGGCCCGAAGCGCAGCGCGTCGAGCAGGAAGCCGAACTGCGACCGCGCCTCCTCGGGCGCCAGCCCGATCACGTCGAAGACCTTCTGCTGCAGGTCGGGCCGGTGGATACGGATCGAGCCGCCGCCGATCTCGGTGCCGTTGCAGACCATGTCGTAGGCGTCGGCCAGCGCGCCGCCCGGCTCGTCAGCGAACTTGCCCGCCCACTCCGGCAGCGGCGCGGTGAACGGGTGGTGCACGGCGGTCCAGCCGCCCGACCCGTCCTCCTCGAACATGGGCGCGTCCACCACCCAGGTGAACGCCCACGCGTCCGGGTCGATGAGGCCGAGCCGCTCGCCGATCTCCAGCCGGGCCGCGCCGAGCAGCCCCCGGGCCTGCTGCGGTGGGCCGGCCGCGAAGAACACGCAATCCCCCGGCTGCGCGCCCGCCGCGGCGGCCAGGCCGGCCCGCTCGTCGGCGGACAGGTGCTTGGCCACCGGGCCGGAGTCGGACACCTCTCCCGCCGCGCCGATCAGCACGTAGGCCAGCCCACGGGCGCCGCGGGCCCGGGCCCACTCCTGCCAGCCGTCCAGTTCCCGCCGGGTCTGGCTGGCCCCACCGGGCATCACCACCGCCCCGACATAGGGCGCCTGGAACACCCGGAACGAGGTCTGCGCGAAGTAGCTGGTCAGCTCGGTGAGCTCGCAGCCGAACCGCAGGTCCGGCTTGTCCGAGCCGAACCGGGCCATCGCATCGGCGTAGCTCATCCGGGGCACCGGCCGGGGCAGCTGGTAACCGGCCAGCCCGGCCCAGAGCCGGCCGATCAGGTCTTCGGCCACGGCGATGACGTCATCCCGGGTGATGAAGCTCATCTCGATGTCGACCTGGGTGAACTCCGGCTGCCGGTCGGCCCGGAAGTCCTCGTCCCGGAAGCACCGGGCCAGCTGCCAGTACCGCTCGAAGCCGCCCACCATGAGCAGCTGCTTGAACAGCTGCGGCGACTGGGGCAGCGCGTACCAGTGCCCGGGGCGCAGCCGCACCGGCACCAGGAAGTCCCGCGCGCCTTCCGGGGTGGACCTGGTCAGGTACGGGGTCTCCAGGTACACGAAGCGGTGCTCGCGGAGCACGTCGCTGAGCAGGTAGCCGGCCTCGGACCGGGTGCGCAGCGCGGCCGCGGTCTCGGCCCGGCGCATGTCCAGGTAGCGGTACTTGAGCCGGACGTCCTCGTTCAGCTCGCCGGTCCCGTCGATGGGGAACGGCAGCGGGTCCGACTCGGCCAGCACCTCCAGCTCGTCCGCGGCCACCTCCACCTCGCCGGTGGGCAGCTCGGGGTTCTCGTTGCCGGCCGGCCTGCGCCGGACCTGGCCAGTCACCCGGAGGCAGAACTCGGCCCACAGCGCGTGCGCGGGCCCCTCCTCGCCTTCGTCGCGGCACACGACCTGGACGACCCCGCTCGCGTCGCGCAGGTCGATGAACGTGACACCGCCGTGGTCGCGGCGGCGGGCCACCCAGCCCGCCAGCGTCACTGTCTGGCCGGCCTGCTCCGCGCGCAGCGTGCCCGCCTCGTGGGTTCGGATCATGAATCTCCCCTGTCAAGCCCGGGTTCAGAGCCCGGTCGCCCGGCCCGGCCGCGCGGACTGCGCGCCGGGGCCCGCGCCAGGACGCAGCCCGGCCAGGAACTGGTTGCTGGCGCGCTCGGCGCCGATGGTGGTCTGCGGCCCGTGCCCGGGCAGCACCGCGGTCTCGTCCGGCAGGGTCAGGCAGACCCGGGCCAGGCTGTCCATCATCGCGGCTGGGTCGCCGCCGGGCAGGTCGGTCCGCCCGATCGACCCGGCGAACAGCAGGTCACCGGAGAACATGACGGAGGTGCCCGAGCGGAACGCGACCGAGCCCGGGGTGTGCCCGGGCGCATGGTCCACGGTGATCTCCAGGCCGGCCAGGCTGAGCACGGTCCCGTCGGTGAGTTCCCGCACGTCGTCGGGCTCGCTGAAGGTGAGGCCGCCGAACAGCTCGGCCCCGGGCCGCAGCGACAGGCCGCGGGCCGGGTCGGTGAGCAGGGCCCGGTCGCCGGGATGAATGTAAGCCGGGATCCCTTTCGCGCCGCAGACCGGCGCCACCGACCAGACATGATCGATATGCCCGTGGGTGAGCAGCACCGCGACCGGCCGCAGCCGGTGCCGGGCCACGATCTCCGCGATTCCCGGCTCGGCGTCCTCACCCGGGTCGATGATCAGGCACTCCGCGCCCGGCCCGGTGGCCACCAGATAGCAATTGGCGGCAAACGAGCCGGCTGGGAACCCGGCGACAAGCACGGGCCGACCTCCCTCGGGCGTTCCGGACAGATGGCGGGATGCGGGCACTGACCGCGGCTCCAGGCTACCGATCTGCTCAGCCCAGCCGCGAACCGGTAACAGCGGCGTCACGACCTCGCGGGTGCCGGTACCATTCGCGAAGTTTCGCTGGTAAGCAGGCAACAAGCAGCCAGGAGGAACGGACCTGTGGGTAAGAAGGAGCGGCAGCGCAAGCTGGCCCGCGAGCACATGCTGCGCCAGCAGCAGCGGCGGGCCGAGCGGGCCAGGCGGTCCCGGCAGATCACGATGATATCCGTGGTCTGCCTGGTCGTCGTGGGCTTGGGGGTGGGCGGGTTCTTCCTGTTCAGCCAGCCCGGCACGACGAGTAACGCAGCCGCGTCGGCCACCGCCTCCGCCTCGCCGTCCAGCACTGCGGCCACGCCGACGCCGTCGGCTACCCCGGCGCTGGCCGCGGAGCCGGCCAAGACGTGCAGCTACCCCACGTCCGGCAGCCCGGCCCGCAACGTCGGCAAACCGCCCACCAAGCCCGACTGGCGGGCCCGCTACCAGGCCACCATCCACACCAACCGCGGTGACGTGGTCATCGACCTGCTGAACAGCAAGGCGACGTGCACGGTCAACTCGTTCGTCTATCTGGCCGGCCAGAAGTACTTCAGCAACACGCACTGCCACCGGCTGACCACGGTCAGCCCGCTGTACGTGCTGCAGTGCGGCGACCCGACCGGCACCGGCACCGGCGGTCCGGGATACAAGTTCAACGACGAGAACCTGGCCGGCGCGAGGTACACCGCGGGCACGGTGGCGATGGCCAACGGGGGCGCGGATACGAACGGCAGCCAGTTCTTCCTCGTCTACAAGAACTCGACGCTGAGCCCGAACTACACGCCGTTCGGCACAGTCGTCAAAGGACTCGGGATCATCCAGAATGTGGCCAAGGCGGGAAGCGACAACGCCATTGGCAGCGGGGATGGGCACCCGAAGGAGAAAGTCGTCATCGAGAGCGTAACTATTAAGAAGACCTGAATCAGGCGATGCCGTCTGGAGCAGGGCAGGGCAGGAGGTTAGCGGTGACTACCGCCAACGATCCGTGGGGCCGGGTAGCTGACGACGGTACGGTCTACGTACGGACCGCCGCCGGCGAGCGGGTGGTTGGCTCTTGGCAGGCAGGCAGCCCGGACGAGGCACTGGCCTTCTACCGGCGCAAGTACACCTCGCTGGAGACCGAAGTAGCCCTGCTCGAGCAGCGCGTGTCGGGCACCGACCTGTCCCCCGGCGCGGCCCGGGCCACCATCGACCGGCTGCTGGAGGCGGTGGCCACCGCCAACGCCATCGGTGACCTGGATTCGCTGCACGCCCGGCTGGAGGCGCTGACCGGTCAGGTGGAAGGCCGCCGGGAGGAAGTGCGGGCGGCCCGTGAGCACGCCCGGGTCGAGGCCAAGGCGGTCAAGGAGCGAATCGTCGCCGAGGCCGAGCAGATCGCGGCCGAGGCTACCCACTGGAAGATCAGCGGCGAGCGGATGCGCCAGCTGCTGGAGGAGTGGAAGGCCGCACCCCGGGCCGACCGGGCGGTGGAGACCGCGCTGTGGAAGCGGCTGTCGGCTGCCCGCAACGCGTTCGCCAAGCGGCGCAAGGCCTACTTCGCCGGCCTGGAGGAGGAGCGCGAGGAGGCCAAGACGGCCAAGGAGAAGCTGGTGGTGGAGGCGGAGGCGCTGGCCACGTCCACCGACTGGGGCCCGACCGCGGCGGCCTACCGGGACCTGATGCGGTCGTGGAAGGCGGCCGGCCGGGCCGGCCGGTCCGATGAGGAAGAGCTGTGGGGCCGGTTCAAGGCGGCCCAGGACCACTTCTTCGCCGCCCGCTCGGAGGTGTACTCGGCCAAGGAGAACGAGCTGCGCGAGCACGCCACGGTCAAGGCCGCGCTGCTCGAGGAGGCCAACGGGCTGCTCCCGGCGACCAACGTGCGGGCCACCCGGGCCGCGCTGCGCTCCATCCAGGAGCGCTGGGAGCAGGCCGGGCCGGTGCCCCGGGAGGCCCACGACCGGCTGGAGCAGGGGCTGCGCCGGGTCGAGGACGCGGTCCGCAAGGCCGAGGACGCGCAGTGGCGCCGGTCCAACCCGGAAGCGCTGGCCCGGGCCAAAGGCACCGTGGACCAGATCCGGACGGCCATCGCCAGCCTGGAGGAGCAGCTGGCCAAGGCGCAGCAGCGCGGCGACACCAAGGCCGCGGACCAGGCCACCGAGGCGATCGCCGCCCGCCGCTCCTGGCTCGAAGAAGCCGAGCGCACTCTCGCCGAGCTATCCGGCTGAGCCGAAATTCCAGCACATTTTCGCTTA
>DATCUG010000306.1:0-16209 GCA_036567525.1 Streptosporangiaceae bacterium
AGCGTGGCCAGCGCCTCGGCCAGGCCATTGTCGAGCGCGGGCGGGTGCATGCCGCGGGCCAGGTCGCGCAGCTCGGCCAGGGCGTCCTTGGCGCCCTGGTGGGCGCGGCCGACCAGCTCGCGGACCGTGGTCAGGTCGGGCTGGCCGTCAGCGGAGCCAAGGTTGTCCATCGCCATGCCCAGGTTCATGGCCAGCGTGGCCAGCCGGATCTGCGCGCCGTCGTGCAGGTTGCGCTCCAGGCGGCGGAGCAGCGCGGCGGAATCGTCGACCGCCAGCGCGCGGGCTTGCTCCAGGCTGGCTACCCGCCGGGCTAGCCGGCCCGGGCCCAGCAGTTCCCGCATCAGCCAGCGGTCGGCCGAGGCCACCGCCCGGGTCACCCACGGTGCGGCGGCCACCATCGCCGCACCCGCCGCGAACGCGGCGAAGGTACCGGGAAGGGTGGCCACGTGCAGGATGCCGAACGGGGTCAGCACCGGCACCGGGCTCAGCTGAGTGCCGGGCGGGTGGTTGCGGAACCACGGCCACCACAACGGATAGGTCAGGTCGGCCAGTCCCGCCCCCCACCAGAACACGGCCGCGTAGCAGCCAAGCACCGCCACGGGGAGTTGCACCACCAGGTACGCGACGGCCCGCCAGCCGGGGCCGTCGGACAGCCGGGCGGCCACCCAGCGGGCCGGGCCGCCGCCGCGCCGGATGGGGGCCGGCCCGGGAATCCGTTCGCCCAGCAGCCGCAGGCCGAGCCGGCGATGTGCGGTACCGAGCCCCCGGCCGATCAGCGGAGCCAGCACCACCAGCATGACGAGCGCGACCAGCACGACGATGACGGCGAGGGCGGGATACGGCACCGCGCCGGAGGGGCGCGGCTGGCCCGGGCTGGCTGACCGGTGCCCGCCCTGCGTCAACAGCGTCATTGCGACGGGCAGGAACGCGAGCGCGGCCGGAATGAGCAGCACGCACAGCCCGAGTGGCGTCTCGATGAGGCAGAACAAGAGTTCCCGCCACGCCCGTGCGGTGACCGGGGTTCGCGCCACCGCGCGGACCAGCCTGGCCAGGCCGCCGTCATAGCGGCGGTCTGCCCCCGCAGTTGCGGCGGCTGGGCTCATCGCGGTGGCTGGGCTGGCTCGGCTGGCTCGGCTGGCTGTCCGCACGAGTTCATTGTGCGCTTCACGCGTCCCGGTGAACGAGCAGCCAGCCTCCCACCGCCAGCGCCACGGCGGCGTACCCGCACAACACGGCCAGGCCCGCCCACGCCGACAGGAAGTGCAGGCACCCGCCTGCACCGCCAGCACAGGACTCGGGCTTGGTCGTGCTCAGCGAGTTCGCGACGATCAGGATGGGCATGTACCCGGCCGCGGTGTGCGCCAGGGCGCCGATGAACTGCGCGACCACGTACACGACGCCGACCAGTACGCCGACCGCGGCCGCCGTGTGCCGGATGATCGCGCCCAGCCCCAGGCCGAGCAGCCCGATCAGGCAGAAGCTCATCCCGGACAGGACCACCGCACGCAGCACGCCGGGCTGGCTCAGCGACGGGGCCGCGATGCCGTGCCGCAGCGCCAGGCCGCCGGCGAAAAAGGAGATGAACGTGGCAGCCTCACCGGCGGCCAGCATCACCGCGCCGAACACGGCCGCCTTGGCGGCCAGCAGCATCGGCCGGCGGGGCACCGCGGCCAGGGTGGACCGGATCATGCCGGAGGTGTACTCGCCGGTCATGGTCAGCACGCCCAGCACGCCAGCCAGCAGCAGGCCGGGGACCATGCCCGCCAGGGCGTTGTTGGTCAGGTCCCCGGCGGCGTTTCTGGTGTTGACCCCGACCACGACACCGATGGCGACTGCGCCCGCGACCGTGATCGCCAGGGTCCACCAGGACGACCGCAGGCTGCGCAGTTTGATCCATTCCATCCGCGCCGCGTTCCGGAACCGGTAGTGCCCGGGTGTGCGTGGGCCGGCCTGCACGGTCATCGGCTCTGCTCCCTTCCTGGCGGCCCGGGATATCCGGCCGCATCGGCACTGGCCCGGAACTCGGCCGAGCCTTCGGTCAGGCCGAAGAACGCCTCCTCCAGCGACCCGCCGCCGCGGGCAGCCAGTTCGGTGACCGTGGTGTCGGCGAGCAGCCGGCCCCGGCCGATCACGATCAGCCGGTCGGCGGTCAGTGCCATCTCGCTGATCAGATGACTGGAGACGAAGACGGTGCGGCCCTCGGCGGCCAGCGACTTCATCAGGTTCCGGACCCAGCGGACACCCTCCGGGTCCAGGCCGTTGACCGGCTCGTCGAACAGCAGCACGCCCGGGTCACCCAGCAACGCCGCGGCGATACCCAGCCGCTGCGCCATACCTAGCGAGAACGCGCCCGCCCGGCGGTCGGCCACACCGTCCAGCCCGACCATGCCCAGCACCTCGCCGACCCGCGACCGGGCGATACCGCCCGCCGCGGCCAGCGCCAGCAGGTGAGCGCGGGCGGTGCGGCCGGGATGGAACGTCCTGGCCTCCAGCAGCGCCCCGACCTCGGCCAGCGGCCAGCCCAGCCGCCGGTACGGACGCCCGCCTATCGTCACCCGCCCTGCGTCCGGGTAGTCCAAGCCCATGATCAGCCGCATCGTGGTCGACTTGCCCGACCCGTTCGGCCCGAGAAATCCAGTCACCGCCCCCGGCCACAGCTCGAAGCTCAAGCCGTCCACCGCGACGGTAGCCCCGTAGCGTCGGGTGAGACCGTGCGCCTCAATCATCTGACCTCCACTTCCTTCCCGGCGAGCAGCCCCGGCCGTGGAGCCGCGGCGCAGCTATCCGCACCGGAAGATCACGCTAGGCAGGTGGCAGCCGGAGCGGAACGTGGCGATCACCCATCTTCGGGGTGGGGGATTTCCCCCCGTGGGCGCGGTACGACTGGGCTGCGCCGGTGGCCGGGTTCGGGCTGCACGACGCTGCCTATCGAATGGCCGCCGGCTGGGGCCGATTCTGTCGGTGGCCGATACTAGTGTCGGGTTATCGCTTCTAGCTGGGTCTATTACCGGGAGACGAGGTGATGTAGATGCCGGGTGGCGCGTCCGGCCCCGAGGCCAGCCCGGGCCGCGAACCTGACCCGGGGTTCGGCACAGGCGGCACTGCCGACCAGATGGCACCAAGCCCGGTTCTGGCCCGGCTGGCCGACCAGGCCTGGCAGGAGGGCCTGGACAAGCTGACCGACGACGAGTTGGTCGGCGTCCTGCGCGCTGCCCGGCGGCTGGCGTCCAGGGCCGCGGCTCTGGAGCTGGCTGCCGCCGCCGACCTGGTCAGCCGCCGTAGTTCGGGGGAGGCAGAGCGGGCCAGCCGGGCGGCTGAGCACGCGGACGATGAACTTGCCGCCGCGTTAGTCCTGACCAGGCAATCGGCGGCGGTGTTACATGACCTGGCGGTCGGTTTAGCCCGGCTGCGGCTGACCAAAGCCGCGCTGGCTGACGGGCGCATCGATCAGCCACGGGCGGCCGTGATCGTCGCCGAGACTGGCGCGCTGTCAGATTGGGACGCGGCCGTGGCTGAGCTGGCGGTCATCCGGATCGCACCTGGTCTCACCACCGGGGAACTGCGTCAGGAGATCCGCCGCGTGGTCCTGCTGCTGGACTCTGGTGCGCTCCGCCGCCGCAAGGAAGCCGCCCTCCAGCAGGCCCGGGTCGAGCTATGGTCCGAGCCGGCCGGCACGGCCGCGCTGGCCGGACGGGACCTGCCGGCGGCCTGGGCGGTGGCGGCGGACAAGCACCTGAGCGCGGTGGCCGCCTGGCTGGCCAAGCACGGCGCCGAAGGCACCCAGGCCCAGTTGCGGGCGCAGGCCTTCCTGGCGCTGCTCTCCGGCCAGCCAGTCAGCGCGCTGCTTTCCAGCCGACCCGCCGAGCCTGGCCATGGCGAGCCTGGCCATGGCGAGCCTGGCCATCGCGAGCCCGGCAATGGCGAGCCCGGCATTGGCGAGCCTGGCCGTGGCTGGCCGGTTCTGGGGGGCTCCGTGCATCTCACCGTGCCCCTGACGACGTGGCTGAGCCTGTCCCGGTCACCGGGCCAGGTCGCCGGGTTCGGCCCGCTCGACGCGGAGGATTCGACTGCGTTGGCGGCCAGGCTGGCGGGCCACCCAGCTACCCGGTGGTGCCTGACCGTGACCGACGTGGACGGCAGGCCTATCGCCCACGGATGCGCGCGGCGCGGCCCGCCGGCCAGCGCCGGGGTAGCCGGGGGGACACAACGCGATCCGCCTGGCGGCGCCGGCCAGCGGGGCCGCCCGGCAGATGCCAGGTCAGCGGCGAGGGCGAAGTGGCTCGCTGCGGTGCAGCTCGCCGGGCTGCCCATCGGCTCCTGTGACCACAGCCAGGAAGATCACCGCTACCAGCCCTCGGCAGCCTTGCGGCACCTGCTCAGGATCCGGCACCAGACCTGCACTCACATGGGCTGCCGCCGGCCCGCGAAGCAGTGCGACCTCGATCACTCAATGCCATACCACCGGGGCGGCCGGACGTGCTGGTGCAATCTCGGGCCGCTGTGCCGGCGGCACCACCGCGCGAAACAGGCCCCCGGGTGGTCGCTGGCCCAGGTCACGCCCGGGCAGTTCAGCTGGACCACGCCGTCCGGGCGGCGGTACCGCACCGGTCCGACCCGGTATCCGGGATGACTCAGCCGCCCTCGGCCTGGACCTGTCTCTGGCCGCCAGGTCGGCCGGCCGGTCAGCCTGTTCGCGCAAGGACGCGCGGGCGACTGCCTGGGCCGGGCCCGCGTAGGCCTTGCCGCGGGCCGCAGGCGCAATGGCCCAGCACCCGCAACTCCGTGCCGCGCATTCAGCCTAGGGCGTTGAGCACGGTGGCTTCCCAGCTGGATGACGTGGATTGCATGTCGTCCAGGCCGCCCACCGTGCCAGCCGCCCGGACATCCTTGATGCACTGGGCGGCGGTGCCCCGGTTCTGGCTGCACGTGGTGAACACCACCGTTCCGGGGCTCGCGGCGTCCGCCTGCGCCCGGGATGTCTTGAACCACGCGCCGTACACGGCCGGGGTGAGGGTGGCCTGCTGGTCCTGCACCATGACCACGGTCGCGCCGCCCTCGGCCGCGTAGTAGGCGATGCGGCACGCTTGGTAGTACGCGGAGCCGGTGGACCGGGAGCACGTCGCGTCGGTGGCCGACAAATCCGCGCCCGGCGACTCGATCACCGTGAGCCCGTGGGCGCGGGCCAGCCGGTTGAACTCGGGCATGTATTTCTCCGGGTCAGCCTTCTCCTGCGCCGGCGACGGCCATGTCTTACCGCCCTCGAGGTCGAACATGACGCACCTGGTGGTCACCGACCCCACCTTGGCGGCGAACGTGGCGTACGAAAAGAACCGGGTGCACCCGGTCGTCGCCCGGTACGGTTTGGCCGGCGGTGTGCCCCACACGTATCCGCTGGCCCGGTCGAACCACGTCCGGCCCAGCGCCGGGTCGGCCCGGGAGAACGCGACGGCACCAGTGCCATTCTGGGCGATGGGCATCGGGCCCGCTGCCTGGGCGGGGCTGGAACTCGCCAAACCGGCGGCGGTGGCAATACCCGCGATACAAATCAGCAACCTGCGCATTTGATCTCCCCCATTGGCCCGGGATCTCGGCCGCTGCGCCTGGCCGGCCAGCGCGTCAGCAACCAGGTGCATGTCCTGGCGGGTCAGCACCGTGTTGTCAGCCGGCGAGCAGCGTCGGCTGCTCATCACGCTGGCCGGCGGCCTCGCGTCCATTGTCGTCCCCGCACACACCAGCGGCCCTGGCGGTCCTTGCGCTGCCCGGAACTGCGTCGCCGGGCACCGCCCGCTCTAGCCTGGGCTCCCGGCCGGGCCGGACACCTGCATACCACCAGGAGTGCCTGGTCAAGCATCCGGCGCACCGTCTCCTCCATGCTGGCCAGCGAGTCGGGGTGTAACACGGGAAGGTTCCTGGCGCTGATAGTTGACGACGGCCGGGTGAGGGCAGGATGGCTGTCCCTGGTGGCCGCGTACCCCCCGCGCGGCCGGGACCCCGCGGCTTGCCAAGGACGCTCGGCAAGCCATCGTCCCGGGGCGGGCTCACCCGGCCGTCCCGGCTTCCAGGTACTCGGTTAGCTCTGCCCGGGCGGCCAGTGTTCAGAACGTGGCGCTCGTCGTCCCATCGGCGGCCGCACCGGACGATGCCCCCGACCATCCTGGGCGATCTGGACCACGCCGTCCGGGCGGCAGTACCGCACCGGTCCGGCCCGGTATCCGGGATGAGTCAGCCGCAGCGAAGTCGTGCACCCCGGAGGCTTCGAGAAGGCCCCGCGAGCCAGCGGCGTCGAACTGGTCCACGCCGCCGCGGCCAGTCGGCACTAAGGCCGGCTCGCGGCGGAGCAGCAGCATGGCGGCGTCGTCATCCAGCGCATGACCGACGTGCCGGAGCACATCCTGCTGCAGCCGGTCGAGCACCGTATCCGGCTCCTGGCCCGCGGTCAGCGCCTGGTGCTCGGACAGCGGGTAGAAGTCGCCTGCGGTGTTCCGCGCCTCGCTGACCCCGTCGGTGTAGAACAGCAACTGGTCGCCCGGGCCGAACGGCAGCGTGGTCACGTCGCGCGGGAATTCGGCCAGATGGGACAGGCCCAGCGGCAGGCCCGGCACGGCCGGCTCGACGAACCGGCCCGCCCCGCCCGCGATCAGCAGCGGCGGCGGATGGCCGCAGCTCAGCAGCTGGATCTTCGAGCCGTCCGAGCTGACCTCGGCCAGCACCGCGGTGACGAACTGCTCGGTGGTGAGCTGGCGGGACAGGCTCAGCTCGATCCGCTCCGCGATCACCGCCAGGTCGGCCGCGTCATGCGCGCTCTCCCGGAACGCGCCGAGCACGGCCGCCGCCGTCTTCACCGCGATCAGTCCCTTGCCCTGGACGTCGCCGATGATGAGCCGGCAGCCATCCAGGGCGGGCACGACCTCGTACAGGTCACCGCCGATCTGCGCGTGCGACGTGGCCGACATGTACCGCACCGCGAGGCGGACCGAGCTCACCTCGCTGGGCACCGGCCCGAGCACGACCTGCTGGGCAACCTCGGCGATCGCCCGCACCTCGGCCAGTTCCCGCGCCCGGCGGGCGCGCAGCGTGCTGGCCATGACGGCAGCCACCGTCACCCCGGCCACGGTGGCCGAGTCGAACGCGTAGGCGTCCCACGAGCCGATCATCCGATAGGCGGCCATCAGCGCGCACAGCGCGAACGCCGCCGTGCCGGCCACCACCGTCTTGCGCACGCCACCGGACACGGCGGCGAACGCCGGGCCGAGGGCCAGCAACGGCAGCAACTCCGAGCCCTTCTCGATCCAGACCGCCGCGAGAGCCACCGCGGCCATGATCACAAAGGGCAGCGCGTCCAGTGCGTACTGCCGGGCCGACCGCAGCGGCGGTTCCGGTCCAGCACCAGCTAGCGGGACATGACCCGGCCTACTGCCCCGGCCGGCTATGCCCCGCTCACCCCGATTAACTCCATGCGACCCGAACAATCCCCTGTTCCCCGGAAAGCGGCAATCCCCGTATCCGCCGCCTGATCCCCCCGGCCAGGTCGGCGAAAGCAACCGAAATGCTATCAGCAGTCACAGCACGTTTCTGGCAAGTCCGAATCTTTCACCGGCCCGCTACCCCGCCGCCCACCGTGGCCGGGAGCGGGCAACTCCCGTCTTGACGGCCCCCGCCGCGGATGCCTGAATGAAGGCAGCTTCCACCGCTATCCACCACATTCGATCAAACCCGGTCAGTCGTGGTGATGCAGTGACTCCTGGGAGGAAACCCGGCATGAACAGGATCTCGCCCGCCCGGTTACGGCATGCTCTCGCGCTGGCCACCGCCACGCTGGCCGGCCTGACCGGGCTGGCCGGGCTGGCCGTGGTGCCGGCCACACCGGCCGCCGCCGCCACGACGATCACGGTCAACGGCACCAGCGCCGGCCGGACGTTCGGCGGGATCGGCGCGATCAGCGGTGGCGGCGGCAACAGCCGCCTGCTGACCGACTACCCGGCCGCCCAGCAACAGCAGATCCTGGACTACCTGTTCGAGCCCGGCTACGGGGCGGACCTGCAGATCCTCAAGGTGGAGATCGGCGGGGACACCAACTCCACCGACGGCTCCGAATCCAGCATCGAGCACGCCTCCGGCTCGATCAACTGCAGCACCGGCTACGAGTGGTGGCTGATGGAGCAGGCCAAGGCGCTGAACCCGAACATCAAGCTGTACGGGCTGGCCTGGGGCGCGCCGGGCTGGCTCGGCTCGTTCTGGTCCACGGCCACCATCAACTACCTGGTCAGCTGGCTCAACTGTGCTAAATCGCACAACCTGACCATCAACTACCTGGGTGGCTGGAATGAGCGCGGCTACAACATTTCCTGGTACGAGCAACTGCGTTCCACGCTGAACGCCGACGGCTACTCCGGCGTGCAGATCGTCGGCGCGGACAGCGACTGGAGCATCGCCACCGACATAGCGGGCAACTCGGCGTTCGCCAATGCCGTCTCGGTCATCGGGGTGCACTACCCGTGCGCCGGCGGGGACGGCGGAAGTGCGGCCAGCTGCCCGGCCAACTCGACCGCGGAGGGCACCGGCAAGCCGCTGTGGGCCAGCGAGAACGGCTCACAGGACCTGAACTCGGGGGCGCCCGCGCTGATCCGCTCCATCACCCGCGGCTACACCGACGCTGAGCTGACCGGGTACATCAACTGGCCGCTGATCGCCGCCATCTACCCGGACCTGCCGTACAACACGGACGGGCTGATCCTGGCCAGCCAGCCTTGGTCCGGCGCGTACAGCGTGGGCGAGAGCCTGTGGGCCACCGCGCAGGTCACCCAGTTCACCGCGCCGGGCTGGCAGTTCCTCAACTCCGGCTCCGGCTACCTGGGCGGCAGCGAGTCCAACGGCAGCTACGTGACGCTCAAATCGACCGACGGCACGGACTACTCCACGATCATCGAGAGCACCACCGCCACGGCCGCGCAGACGGTTACCGTCAACGTGTCCGGCGGCCTGTCCACCGGCACCGTGCACGTGTGGGCGACCGACGTCAACACGCCGGGTTCCGGCCCGCAGTTCGCCCAGCAGGCCAGCATCACCCCGGCCAGCGGGTCGTACTCGCTCACCGTCCAGCCCGGCTACATCTACACGCTGACCACCACGACCGGGCAGGGCAAGGGCACCGCGGCCAGCCCGGCGCAGGGCACGCTGGGCCTGCCCTACTCGGACTCGTTCGACAGCGACCCGGTGGGCCAGCAGCCCAGGTACCTGTCCCAGATGCAAGGCGCGTTCGAAGTTGAGCCGTGCGCAGGCGGCCGGTCCGGCCAGTGTGTCCAGCAACAAGCTGGCGTTCAGCCAATCGAATGGGATAACAATGCCACCCCCTACACGATCGGGGGCAATCTGAGCTGGGCGAACTACACGGTTTCCGCGGACGCCCTGATGTCCGCGGCGGGCGCGGTGCAATTGCTCGGCCGGGTAGGAGGCCAGGCCGCGTTCAGCCCCGCGAATCTTAACGGCTACTACCTGCAACTGAGCAACACTGGTGCGTGGTCGATCGTGCGGAACACCAAGGCTGGCGGGCTGACCACGCTGGCCAGCGGCACGGTGACCGCGCCTGGCACCGGGACCTGGCAGCACCTGGCGCTGACGTTCAACGGTCACTCGATCTCGGCGGCGATCAACGGGACGACCGTCGGCACGGTCACCGACTCGTCCTATGCCTCGGGCATGGTCGGCCTGGGCACCTCGGGGTACCAGACGGACCAGTTCGACAACCTGTCGGTCACGCTGGTGGGCTCGGCCACCCCGGCCGGGCCGATCGTGGCGGGCGACGACACCGCCGACTGCGTGGACGCCAACGGCGGGTCGGCCGCCAACGGCACCAAGATCCAGATGTGGCCGTGCAACGGCAGCGCCAGCTCGCAGTCGTGGACCATGGCCAGCAACGGGACCGTGCAGATCAACGGCAGCTGCCTGGACATCACCAACGCCAGCTACCGCAACGGCACGCTGATCGAGGAGTGGTCCTGCAACGGCGGGGCCAACCAGCGGTGGCTGGCCGTCAATGGCGAGCTGGTCAACCCGGCGTCCGGCATGTGCCTGGACGACCCGGGCTTTAACACGGCGCAGGGCACCCAGCTGGATCTGTGGGCCTGTAATGGCGGATCCAACCAGCAGTGGTCGGTGCCGTAGCCACCCGGCGCGGTTAGCTGGTGGGGGCGGGCCGGGGGCTGCCTTGCCGGATGGAGAGCTGGCCTTTGCTCATCACCGCGACCCGCTGGGCCCGGCGGGCGACCGAGTTCTCGTGCGTGACCAGCACCATGGTCAGCCCGTGCTCCTGCCACAGCTTTTCCAGCAGGTTGATGATCTCCTCCCGGGTGCCCTCGTCCAGGTTGCCGGTCGGCTCGTCGGCCAGCAGCACCTTGGGCTCCTTGACCAGGGCGCGGGCGATGGCTACCCGCTGCTGCTGGCCGCCGGACAATTCTGTGGGCACGTGCTGGGCCCGGTCACCCAGCCCCACGCTGTCCAGCGCACTGGCCACCCGGCGGCGCCGCTCGCGGTGCGGCACGTGCAACGGGATCAGCGCGGCCTCGACGTTGTCCGCCGCGGACAGGGTCGGCACCAGGTTGAAGTTCTGGAAGATGAACCCGATCCCGGAGGCCCGCAGTTTCGTGACCTTCGACTCGCGCAGCTTCGCCAGGTCTTTACCCTCGAATTCGACTACCCCGGAATCTGGATGGTCGATGCCGCCAAGCATCTGCAGCAGGGTGGTCTTCCCGTGCCCAGTACGGCCTTGCACTGCCAGCCAATCGCCGTCCTCGATAGACAGATTTATATTGCGCAGCGCGGGAACCGTGCGGCGGCCTTTCTGGTAAGTCTTGTTGACGCCGGTCAGCGTGTACATTCAATCCTCTCCTGTCGACCCGTGCCGCGCCTGGTCTGGCTGCGGCCCGCCCCCATGAGTGGGTACTGAGGGCAGGTCTATCCGGTCGCTGGTTGCACGGCGGTTACACGCGGTACGGGCCAGATGTAACCGCGGCGCAACCACTCAGGGCGCACTCTAGGCAAGGGCGGGTTCAGCTCATGCGCACGATTGGCAGGACAGGAGGCAGTCACGATGTCGTCGCAGTCTTCAGGCGCCGCACGGCCTGGTGAGGCCACGCAGCCGGGTGAGGACGGGTGGCCAGAGGATGACGAGTGGTCAGGCGATGACGACGGGCGGCCGCCGCAGAGACCGGGTGGCTACCCGCCTTACCCGGCGATGATGCCACCCCCCGGGGGCGGTAAGCCGGGTGGGCCCATCCGCCCACTGGCGCTGCTCGGCGTTGCCCTGCTGGCCCTGATCGTCGGGGCCGGAGTCGCGCTGGCCGTGCTGCACCTGGTGTCCGGGCCCGCGGCCCCGTCCACGCAAGCCGGCGCGGCGCCGCCCAGTACGGCTCCCTCGGCCGGGTCGCCGGGACAGCCGGGTGGCACCGGGCAGCTGCCGGGCGGCAGCACCGGCCAGTCGCCGAGCGGGGGCGCCAGTCAGCCGGCTGGCAGTGGCCCGTTCCCGGGCACCAACGGTGGCCAGATACGGATCTTTTTTGCGGGCCGTATAACGAAGCTCAGCCATACCTCAATCACGCTGCAAGCCATGAACCGTACCATTACGGCGGCGATCACCAGTTCGACCAAGGTGACAGGTCACCCGAAGGTAGGCGACATCGTGTCCGCCCATATCAGCGGAAGTGGCAACGGCAACAACCTGACCGCAACGTCCATCCAGGATCCGCCGACCCCGCCATAGGGGACCGGTGCCCATCGGCTGCCCTGGTCTTTCCGCTGGCGCCGTTACCGGGCCTGCGTCACGGGCGGCGTGGAATGGCCGGCCGGCCAGGCATGATGGAAGTGGCGCGCCTGAGCCGCGGGCCAGGTCGGCCGGCAGTATACGAAGTGCATGGGCAGTGTGACGGCCCAGCGAGAGAGGAGCCAGGATGCGGGTGCTGGTCGTTGAAGACGACACCGAGCTCGCCGAGGCTATCGCCGTCGGCCTGCGTCGTGAGCAGATGGCCGTCGACGTCGCCCTGGATGGGACGACCGCGCTGGACCGGGCTCTCTTTACTGGGTACGACGTCATCGTGCTCGACCGGGACCTGCCCGGACGGCACGGCGATGACGTATGTGCGGAACTGGTGCGGGCGGGTTGCCGGAGCCGGGTGATCATGCTGACCGCCGCGTCCACCATCGAGGACCGGGTGGACGGTCTCAGCCGCGGCGCCGATGACTACTTGCCCAAGCCGTTCGCGTTCGCGGAACTCGTCGCGCGGATCCGGGCCCTGCTGCGGCGGGCGCAGCCTGCGGTGCCGCCACTGCTGGAGCACGGTGATCTCCGGCTCGACCCGGCCCAGCGGACCACATACCGGGCCGGCCGGCAGCTCTGCCTGGGCCCCAAGGAGTTCGGTGTGCTGGAAGTCCTGCTGGCCGCGGAGGGCCGGGTGGTCTCAGCCGAAGAACTGCTGGAGCGGGTGTGGGACGAGATGGCGGACCCGTTCAGCACCGCGGTCAAGGTGGCGGTCAGCCGGCTGCGCCGCAAGCTCGGCGACCCGCCGCTCATCGAAACCGTGGCCCAGGTTGGCTACCGCATCTGATGGCCAGCGCACCGAGTCCCCAGCCAGCCGCCCGGCGGTCCTGGTTCCGGCTGCCCGGGCGCTCCGTCCGGCTGCGGCTCACGCTGCTGTACGGCGGGATGTTCCTGCTCTCCGGCTTCGCGCTGCTGGCGCTGACCTACTTGCTGGCCACGGTCGCGTTCCCGCTGCACTTCCACGTGACTGGGCCGTACCGGTCGCTGCCACTGGGCGGCGGCCTGCTGCCCAGCGAACCGCAGCAGACCCTGTCGGCGCTCAAGGCCCAGCAAGCCCATGACCGGGCGGCTGCGCGGGACGAGTTCCTGGCCACGTCGGGGATCGCGCTGGCCGTGATGTCCGTGCTCTCCATCGGGCTGGGCTGGCTGATGGCCGGACGGGTGCTCCGCCCGTTGCGGAACATCACCGACGCGGCGAAGCGCGCGTCCGCCAGCAACCTGCATGAGCGGGTGGCCATGACCGGCCCGGACGACGAGCTCAAGGAACTCGGTGACACCTTCGACGCGCTGCTCTCCCGGCTGGAGGGGGCGTTCGAGGCGCAGCGCCAGTTCGTCGCGAACGCCTCGCACGAGCTGCGCACCCCGCTGGCCCGGCAGCGGACCGTCATTGAGGTGGCGCTGGCCAGCCCGGAACCGACGGCAGCGGCGCTGGAGGCGACCTGCCGGCGGGTCCTGGTCGCGGGCGAGCAACAGGAACGGCTGATCGAGGCGCTGCTCACGCTGGCCCAGAGCCAGCGTGGCCTGGACCACCGGGACGAGATCGACCTGGCTACCCTCACCGGCGACGTCATGCGCAGCCGCCAGGCCGAAGGCGAGCAGCGCGGGATCACCATTACCCCGGTCCTCCGCCCCGCGCTGATGCTGGGCGACGACCGCCTGATCGAGCGGCTGGCGGCCAACCTGGTGGAGAACGCCCTCGGCCACAACGTGCCGGGAGGCTGGATCGAGGTCACCACCGGGTGCAGCGGTGGTCAGGCGGTGCTCTGGGTAGCTAACAGCGGGCCGGTGATCCCGGCCGCCGAGATCAACCGGCTGTTCGAGCCATTCCAGCGGCTGCGCAGCGACCGCACCGGGACACCGCGGGGGTTCGGCCTCGGCTTGTCGATCGTCACCGCCATTGTCAGGGCTCACGATGGGCAGATCTCGGCCCGGGCGCTGCCGGGGGGCGGGCTTGAGATACGAGTTTGCTTCGCAGAACTGCGCAGCTCAGGCCGGGTGCAGAAGGGTGGTGGGCAGCAGGCGAGAGTGCCTTCCTGATTTTGGACACTACCGTATTGGTTTCACTGCGGTAAGTAGTACGGCGCACCGATGTGTGTCTGCCATTGGACGTCGTTTGGCCCTGTCACTCCCGGGACCGTTGAGCAGTTGCCATTGGGCCACGATGTGGCGCTCGTCACATCTGCGGCCAGGTATACCAAGTATAGACACCGGGCCATTACTTAATGCAGTACCGATGTCTGCTGGTAGGCGTGAGTAATAAGCCCGCCTACGTTTCAGTTCCGGGCGTCCAACCTTTGCTCCGATAGGCTCCTGTGCCCGTCTGGTCTGCACCGCATCGTGGTTTTGCTACCAAACTTCTGCGTAGGCTGGACAGCCAAGGCGTCGCCTAGCAGGATTGTTGATGGAGGGCCAAGGAGACATCCAGGTGATGGAAAGGTTACTCAGGGCAATGACTCAGCAAAAGGGATGGTTGCCTTAAGCGGAAGCTGAGTTTATCTTGCCCACCGCTGGCTCAGCCGGCGTGACGGGGGTGCCAATCATCATCATCGTCCTCAGGTGAGCCAATCTACCCAGCAGGCAGGGCCTCGCTTCCATTCGGGGGATGTGAGAAGAGTGACTATCGAGGCGCAAGAGTTCGGCAATTCTCAGGCTGGCCTCTGGCCAGCACCAGATCAGGAGGAAATCGAGCAGGCTCCCGTGGTGGAGGTAGCGGTCAGTGCGCTATCAGTGGCTGGCTCGCCACGGATGTCTGGCGAGGACGCTGAGCACGTGCGCGCGCTGGCGGCGGTGTTCCATGAACTCCCGCCCGTCATCGTGCACCGCTCGACAATGCGGGTCATCGACGGGGTGCACCGGTTGCGGGCCGCCGAGCTGCGCGGCCATAAGCGCATTGCGGTCCGGTTCTTCTCGGGTGATGAGGCGGATGCATTTGTGCTGGCCGTCAAGTCGAATGTCGCACATGGACTTCCGCTGTCGCTTGCCGACCGTAAAACGGCCGCCGTGCGCCTCATCGCGCTGCGGCCGCAGTGGTCGGACCGGCTGATAGCCTCGGTAGCCGGCCTTGCCCCAGGAACGATAGCCGAGGCACGGAAAGAGCATTTCGGGTCTGTCCCCAGTGGAGCATCCAGAATCGGCCAGGACGGCCGGCTGCGGCCAATCAACGGGCATGCTGGGCGGCTGTTAGCCTCCGAACTGATAAGGCGTAACCCAGAAATGTCCCTGCGGCAGATCGCCAAAGCGGCCGGTATCTCACCAGAGACGGCGCGGGACGTGCGCAACCGGATGCAGCGCGGGGAGAACCCGCTACCCAGGCAGCATCAGAGCAGGCAGGTCGGGCGAAGCCACCAGCCGGAAAGGCGGCCAGTTGGCCAGGGGGCCAGCCTGGGCCTGGCCCGGCTGCCCAGCGACAACCCGGCTGCGGTCATTGAGCGCCTCCGGGCTGATCCCGCACTCCGCTTCACCGAGACCGGGCGCACCCTGCTCCGCCTGCTGCACATTCAGCTCATCGAGACGGCGGAATGGAAGAAAATTGGTGAGAATGTGCCGCCCCATTGCAGTGGCATCGTCGCGGGCCTGGCCCGGGAATGCGCGTACATGTGGCAGCAATTCGCCGAGCAGGTCGAGCATAAGGTGGATCGGGTAATCAGCGGCGCCTAGGCACTCGTCTCGGCCGTGATGAACGCGGCGAGCCGGGATATGCCCAGTGCCACCTGCTCCGGCGGCAGGTAGCTGGAGGAGATCCTGAGCTGGTTCCGGCCGCCGCCGCCGACGAAGAAGGCATCCATCGGTGTCCACAGCACGCCGTGCTCCCGGGCCGAGCGCTCCAGCGCCGGTTCGTCGGCGGTGAACGGCACCGTGACTACGGTGAAAAACCCTCCCTCGGGGGCGTTCCAGCTCAGCCCCAGTTCGGCTCGCCGGGGGGCGGGGAAGTGCCGCTCGAGTTCGGTGAGCACGGTTTGCAGGTTGCCCCGGTAGAAGCCGATCGCGGCCTGGTTCATGTCCCGCAGCCGGCAGCCGCTGTGCACCAGCATGCCGCCGATGACGGCCTGGCTCAGCGACGGCGTGTTCACGGTGATCATGCTCTTGATCTTGGCCAGCTCGTCGGCCAGCAGGCCGCACTGGCCGTCCTCGGCCAGCACCTCCTGATCAGCCAGGACATAGCCGAGCCGGGCGCCGGGGAAGCAGGTCTTGGCGAACGAGCCGAGGTAGATAACTGTCCGCTCCCGGTCCAGCGACTTGAGCGTTGGCCGGGGGGCCATATCGCGGGTGAAGAACCCATACGGGTTGTCCTCGATGATCAGGATGCCCTCGGCCGCCGCCACGTCCAGGAGCTTGGCCCGCGCGGCGAGCGTCATGCTCGCCCCGGTCGGGTTGGCGAAGTCCGGGACGATGTACAGCGC
>DATCUG010000307.1:0-3185 GCA_036567525.1 Streptosporangiaceae bacterium
GAGCGGCTGGGCTTGCCGGACGAGCGGATCACCGCGTGCTCACCGGCCGATGCGGCCGGCCGTGACCGGGCCGATCCGAACGTGGTGCTGGTGCTGGCCGACCCGCCGCCGTCGTCAGGGCCGGGCTGGATCTGGCCGTCCGCGGGCGCAGCGCAGTCTGCGGACGGTGCGCCGGGCGGGTGGGCGCTGCCCGAGGAGGAATTCGATCAGCGGGACTGCGTGATTACCAAGGCCGAGGTACGGGCGCTGGCGCTGGCCCGGCTCGGGCCCGCGCCCGGCCAGCTGATCTGGGACGTGGGCGCGGGCAGCGGCTCGGTCGGGGTCGAGTGTGCCCGGTTCGGCGCCGCGGTCATCGCGGTGGAACGCGATCCCAGGCGTTGTGCGCGGGTGCGGGACAACGCGCGGCGGCATGGCGTGGATGTGCGGCTGGTGGCGGGGGAGGCACCAGCCGCGCTGGCCGGGCTGCCCGCCCCGGATGCGGTGTTCGTCGGTGGCGGTGGTGCCCCAGTGCTGGCGGCGGTGGCCGCCCAACGGCCGGCCCGGGTGGTGGTGGCCCTGGCCGCGGTCGAGCGCACCGGGCCGGCCCACCAGGCGCTGGCCGCGGCCGGGTACACCGTCGAGGGCGTGCTCGTCCAGGCGGCCCGGTTCAGCCCGTTGCCCGGCGGGGTGCACCGGCTCGGCGCGCTCAACCCGGTCTTCCTGCTCTGGGCCACCCGTGAGCCCGCGGTGGACGGCGTGACTATCGTGCACACGGCGGATGGCGCGGGCGCGGTGCATGGGCCGGACCGGGTAGACGGCGGGCTCCGGTGATCGGGCTGATCGCGGTCACCGCGGCGGGCCGGGCCGGTGCGGCCCGGCTGGCGGCGAGCTGGCTGGGCGAAACCCGGGTCTATGACGGCCCGGCGGCTCAGGCGCTGCCCAAGGCCTGGGCCGAGTGTGACGGGCTGGTCTGCTTCCTGGCTGCCGGTGCGGTCATCCGGCTGGCCGCGCCGTTGCTGGACAGCAAGCACACCGACCCGGCGGTGGTGTGTGTCGACGAGGCAACGCGGTACGCGGTGGCATTGGTCAGCGGGCACGCCGGCGGGGCCAACACGCTGGCCGGCCGGGTGGCTGGGGTACTCGGCGCCGAGCCGGTGATCACCACCGCGACCGACGCGGCCGGGCTGCCCGGGCTGGACACGCTGGGCTGGCCGGCCGAGGGCGCGGTCGCCGCGGTCACCCGCGCGCTGCTCGACGGCGAGCCGGTCGCTCTGGACTGCGACCAGACCTGGCCGCTGCCGCCGCTGCCGGTCACACCGGACGGGACCGGCCAGCTCCGGATCATCGTCACCGACCGGACCGTGCCCGGTGACGGCCGCACTGTGCTGCTGCGGCCGCCGTCGCTGGTGGCCGGGGTCGGCGCCAGCCGCGGCGTATCCGCCGCCGAAGTGCAAAACCTGCTGGACGAGACCCTGGCCGAGGCAGGGCTATCCGCGGCGTCGGTGACCGCCCTGGCGACCGTCGACGCCAAGGCCGCCGAGCCTGGCCTGGTGGCCGTGGCCCGGGCCGGCGGTTGGCCGCTGCTGTCGTACCCCCCGGCCACGCTGGCCGCCGTGCCGGTGCCGAATCCCAGCCCAGCGGCGCTGGCCGCGGTCGGCACTCCGAGCGTGGCCGAGGCAGCCGCCCTGGCCGGGGCGACCGCACTGACCCTCGGCGGCGACCCGGCCGTCGGCGGCGGCCTGACTGCTGGGGGCGGCCTGGCTGCTGGGGGCGGCCTGGCTGCTGGGGGCGAGCTGGTCGTGCCGAAGCGGAAGTCGGCCATGGCGACCGTCGCGGTAGCCCGGATCAGGCCGCGCGGTCGGCTGGCCGTGGTCGGGCTCGGCCCCGGCGCCCGCGACCTGCTCAGCCCCCGGGCGGCCGCGGAACTGCGCCGGGCGTCCGTGGTCGTCGGTCTGGACCAGTACCTGGATCAGGTCCGCGACCTGCTGCGGCCGGGCACCCGGGTCCTGGCCAGCGGGCTTGGTGCCGAGGAGGCCCGGGCCCGGACCGCGGTGCAGCAGGCCCGGTTCGGGCACGCGGTGGCGCTGGTCGGGTCCGGCGACTCCGGGGTGTACGCGATGGCCAGTCCCGCGCTGAACGAAGCAGGCGAGGACATCGACGTGGTAGTGGTGCCGGGCATCACCGCGAGCCTGGCCGCAGCGGCACTGCTGGGCGCGCCGCTCGGTCACGACCACGCGGTCATCTCCCTGTCCGACCTGCACACGCCGTGGCCGGCCATCGAGCGCCGGGTCCGGGCCGCGGCCGAGGGCGACCTGGTCACCGTGTTCTACAACCCCCGCAGCCGGGGCCGGGACTGGCAGCTCGGCGCGGCGCTGGCCATCCTGGCCGAGCACCGGCCGCCGGACACCCCGGCCGGGGTGGTGCGCAACGCCTCCCGCCCGGGCGAGCAGGTGACGCTGACCAGCCTGGCCGCGTTCGACGCGGCGACGGTGGACATGCTCAGCATCGTGATAGTCGGGTGCAGCACCTCCCGGGTGGTGTCGGGCCGGATGGTTACCCCACGGGGCTACTCATGGCAGCCGCGGTGAGCACCGCCACCGGTGAGCCCGGGCAAGAGCCGGTGCACATCGGCGCCTGCCAGGGCTGCGGCGCGTGCCTGCTGACCTGCCCGGAACACGCGATCCGGCCGGACGGCGGCACGCTGCGCGTACTCGCCGGCCGGTGCACCGGCTGCGGCGAGTGCGTTGAGGTTTGCCCGGTCGATGCGATCAGTTATCGGAAGGAGCGCGATGAGCCGGGCGGTTCATCCCATCGAGCTGCAGTCGTATGAGATTCTGCGCTCCCGTACCGACACTTCCGGGCTGCCGCCGCTGACCCGCGCGGTGCTGGAGCGGGTCGTGCACGCCACCGCCGACCTCGGCTACGTCAGCGACCTGGTGTGCGTGGAGGGCGCGCTGCTGAGCGGGGCCCGTGCGCTGCGCGCGGGGGCGCAGGTGGTGACCGACTCGCAGATGGTGGCGGCCGGGATCACCTCGCGGCCGGTCAGCTGCCGGGTCCGGGATCCCCGGGCCGCGGAACTGGCGGCCACGGCCGGGATCACCCGCAGCGCGGCTGGGATCCGGGTCGCGTTCGATGAGACCGGCCCCGGCGCGGTCTGGGTGATCGGCACGGCGCCCACCGCGCTGCACGAGCTGATCGCGTTGGGG
>DATCUG010000308.1:0-6784 GCA_036567525.1 Streptosporangiaceae bacterium
ATCCCGCCTCGGCCACCCATAGCCCCACGTCCGCCGCCCGCGACGCTCAGGCCGCACGGGCCGCGGCTGAGGGGCAGGCGGGCTGGCTGACCGGCCGCGCCGCCCAGGGGTACGCGTGTGACGCGGCCATCATCCCGATCGTCACCGGCCAGGTCGATCAGCGGGCGCTGGCCGCGCTGGCGGCCGAGATCCGCGCCACCACCCGCAGCGACGGCCCCGGGCAGCCACCACCGGCCGCCGCGCTGGCCCGGCTGCACGACATCCTGCTCCGGCACGCCGCCGATGTGCTGTCCGGGCCGGGCGGGCTCGCTTCGTTCCTGCGCACCCGGCTGACCGGTGGCCAGTTCCCCTCAGTCAGCCTGCCGCTGGACACCGGCACCCCCACCAACCTGATCACCGGGTCCTTGCGCCGCGCGGTCATCACCCGCGACCGGCACTGCGCCTTCCCCGGCTGCGAGGCTCCACCGGCCGCCTGCCAGGTCCACCACCTCCAACCCAAAGCCACCGGCGGGGAAACCCGGCTGTCCAATCTGGTGCTGCTGTGCGCGTTCCACCACCTGATCGCCGTGCACCAGTGGGGCTGGTCCTTGACTTTGCACGCGGACGGGACGATCACCGCGGTCAGCCCCGACCACAGCCGCACCCTGCACAGCCACGGTCCTCCCGGGTGCGCGGCGTAGCCGACCGGTCGGAGCGGGCACCGCCGGCTGGGGACGGTGCCCACTCACCTGGGTGGGCGCTGTGGTCAGCGGCCCGGTCCGGGATGGTTGGTGTCGATGTCGGGAGAGTCGATCTGCTCCTTGCGGACCTGCTCGGTGATTTCCTGTTCCTCGGTGACCGTCTCGGTGCCCAGGCGGACCCGTTCGACCGGGACAGTTTCCTTGGCCACCACCGGACGCTCGGCGTGCAGCGTCACCTCGTGCTCTTCCTCGCTGATGTCCGGGCCGGCCAGCGCGGCGTCCCGGTTGGCCTCGGTGATCGGCTCGCGCTCCAGCCGCACCTCTTCGTGGCTGACCGGGACGGTGGTGGTGACGTGCTCGGTGACGACATACTTGCGCAGCCGGGCCCGCCCCACCTGCTGGTTCTCCGTGCCGACGTGCAGGCGTTCCTCCGAGCGGGTCATCGCATCGTCGGTGGTCGGCCCGGAGGTGTCATATCCCTGTGCGCCGCGATCGGGATTCAGGTAGCCGGCGTAGTGCTGGTAGAGCGTCGCGGTCTCTGAGTCGGCCAGGCGGCCGTCATCCGCCACGTTCGGGGCATCCTTGACGAGCTCCTTCGGCACCGCAAGGACCAGCTGGTCGTCGCTGACGGCGGCGTTGTACAGCGGGGCGAAGCTTTCCCGGGTGCCGAACAGACCGGTGCTCACCGTCACCCATTCCGGCTGACCGGTCGTCTCATCTACGTAGATCTGGCCGACCTTGCCTATCTTGTCGCCGTCGGAGCCGATGGCGGTCTGGCCGATTAGGTTGTTCCACTGCTCTGGGGTAGTCATGATCTCTCCTTAAGAGCCTGCGTATGAACCCGCACGCTGCCTGGCGAGCTCCACAACTCTCATGCGGCTACCCGCGCGCTACCCAGACAAACAAACCTTCTACAAACATTGCCATAATGTTGGTGAGGCAGGAGGTCCGCCGATGAGTCCGGAACCGGTCCCGGCCCTGCGGATTGGTGAGCTCAGCCGCCGGGTCGGCGTCAGCGCCGCGCTGCTGCGCGCCTGGGAGAACCGGTACGGGATCCTGCGCCCGGTCCGGTCACCGGGCCGTTACCGGCTCTATTCCGAGGCCGATGTGGGGCGCATCCGCCGCATGCAGGCCCTGCTGGCCAGCGGCCTCTCCCCCGCGCAGGCCGCGCACGCGGTACTGAGCGAAGAAGCGGCCCAGCCGGCCAGCGCCAGCGGCGGTGACAGCCTGGCCGACGCGAGCACCACCCTGGACCGGAGCCTCAAAGACTTCGACGAGCCAGGAACACAGGCGGTGCTGGACCGGCTGCTGGCAACGTTCACAGTCGACGCCGTCCTGGGCCAGGTGATCATCCCCTACCTGCACCAACTGGGTGAGCAGTGGGCCCGCGGGGAAGTAAGCGTGGCCTGCGAGCATTTCGCCAGCAACGTGCTGCGTGGCCGCCTCGCTGGGCTGGCCCGTGGCTGGGGCAACGGCTACGGGCCGCTCGCTTTACTTGCCTGCCCTCCCGGCGAGCAACATGACCTCGGGCTGCTGGCCTTCGGCATCGTGCTGCACCGCAACGGCTGGCGGGTGGCCTACCTCGGCGCCGACACGCCCATGAGCGAACTGGACGGCGCGGTGACCGAGCTCCACCCGGATCTGACCGTCCTGGCCGCTGTCACCGCCGAGCGCTACCAGGACCAGGAAGCCGGGCTGACCAGGCTGGCCGCCATCGTTCCGCTCGCCCTGGCCGGCGCCGGAGCCACCGACGCGCTGACCCATGCCATCGGCGCGGGCCGGCTCCCCGGCGACCCGGTCACCGAAGCCCACCGGATACACGACACGATGCGGAAACCCTGACCGGCGGGCTAGCCGACGGGCTCGTGCACCGATGCCCGGTAGATCTGCTCGACCGACGCTTCCAGCGTGGCGTTGAACTGGTCGTCGGTCTGCCCGGCGGTCAGCCCTTCCAGCAGCGCGCGGGAGAAGCTGGCGATAAGCGTGGGATCGCGGGCCAGCAGGGCGCAGGCCTCATCCCGGCTGTAGCCGCCGGACAACGCCACGATCCGCAGCACGCGCGGATCAGCCGCCAGCTCGCCATACAGGCCAACCTGAGTCGGGATCGTGATCTTCAGCATTATCCGTGCGTCGCTGGGCAGCGCCTCGACGTGCTTGGCGATGGCGTCGCGCAGCAGCGTCTCGGCCTGCTCCTTGTGCGGGCTGGTGATGCTGACCTCGGGTTCGAGGATCGGCACCAGGCCAGCGGCCCGGATCCGGTCCGCGTAGTCGAACTGCTGGTCCACGATGGCGGCGATGCCAGCCTCGGCCGCGTCGTTGATCACCGAGCGCATCTTGGTGCCGAAGATCCGGTGCCGCTGGGCCCGCTCCAGCAGGTCATCGAGCGTGTCGATCGGCTTCATGAGCCGCACCCCGTCCTGCTCCCCGGCCAGCCCCTTGTCCACCTTCAGGATCGGCACCACGTTCTTCTCATCCCACAGATACTGGGCCGTGGGGACGCCGTTGACGTCCCGTTCCATGGTCTGCTCGAACAAGATCGCCGCAAGGATGCGGATGCCGTCAAACGCCGGGCTGGTCACCACCCGGGTCCGCATGGCATGCACCAGGTCGAACATCTCGGCCTCGGAACGGTACTCGTCCCGGCCGATGCCATACTCGGCCAGCGCCTTGGGCGTGCTGCCACCGCTCTGATCGAGGGCCGCGAAAAAACCTTGGCCGGTCCTGACCTTCTCGAATTGAGTAGTGTTCACCCTTCGCATTGTCGCACCAGCCGCGGAGGGCGGCGCCGGGCGAGGTCGGCTGCGTGTCTGTAGAGCCAGCTCAGAGGCGTCGCTCGGGGTTTCGCATGCACGACGTGCAAGCTAAGGTTGCGGCTCTGGCGCTCGCTCGGCCCGGCAGGCGGCTGGGATAATCCGACCGCACCGGCGGCGGTGAGGGAGGACATGGACCGGCTCACCCTGATGCGGAGCTTCGTGGGCGTCACGAAGTCCCGCAGCTTCAGCCAGGCGGCCCGGACCCTCGGGATTTCCGGCTCCCTGGTCTCCCGGCATGTCGCGGAACTGGAGCGTCGACCTGGGCATCCGCCTGGTCAACCGGACCGCCCGGACGGTCAGCCTGACCGAGGTGGGCAGCCAGTACGCGGACTTCGCCACCCGGATCATCGATGAGATCGATCACGAGGAGGAGATGCTCCGCGGGCTGAGGGACAAGGCCGAGGGCTCGCTGGCCATCATCAGCCCTAAGTGGATCGGGAACAACGACGTCGCCGATGCGATCGTGGCGTTCTCCGCCCGCTACCCCAAGATCCGGATCCGGTTCGAGGTCGGCGGCATGTCCGAACGCGCCTACGACTTCCTGGACCAGGGCTTCGACGTGGCATTCCACACCCGGCACGTGCGCGACTCGAACCTGATGCTGAAGAAGATCGCCGACCTGAAGTTCGCGCTGTGCGCGGCACCGATCTACCTGCACCGGGCAGGCGCCCCCGCCCAGGTGGGCGAGCTCAGCGAGCACGAATGCCTGGTCAACACGAACGACCCGATCTGGCATCTGCGGCACGCCGGGCACGACGTGCACCTGAAGATCAGCGACCCGGTGTACTCGTCCAACAGCTACCTGACGCTGCGCAAGGCGGCCATGGCCGGGCGGGGCATCGCGCTGCTGCCGGTCCGCCTGGTCGCGCCGGAGTTCACCGACGGCAGCCTGGTCGGCGTGGTGCCGAGCAACGACGTGCCGGACCGGCCGCTGTACGCGCTGTACTCGCCGGGTGGCCAGACCCCGGCCCGGGTCCGGCTGTTCCTCGAGTTCGTCACCGACTGGTTCCGCCGCCAGCCCCCCGCCACCCAGCAGACCCGGCAAGTCGGCGTGAGACCGGCAAATCCAGCAACGTGATCAACCGTCTGCTGCTCCTATAGCTGCACCAAGCGGTTGATCATCGGCAGCAACCGCCTCTCCCCAGCCGCAACGTGCAACTAAAGGCTTCGCCCGGTGTCAGGTCAGCGCACCTAAGCTGGGCCGTGTTGGTCGGCCAGTCGATCGGGGCGGCGGCCGCGCTGCGCGCCGCGCTGGACCGGCCGGACCGGGCGGCTGGGGTGGTGCTGGCCCACTCGCTGGGCGGGTTGCAGCACCCGGAGCTGGCCGGGCTGGTCAAGGCGGACCGCGCCGCGGCCGTCAAGCTGCCGGTGCTGGACCGGCTGCTCACCCCCGCGTTCCGGGCCGAGCACCCGGACCGGGCGTTCCTGTTCCAGCAGATGGGCACGTTCAACACGGCCAAGATGGCCGACCTGCGCAATCTGGGCAGCGACGGACCGAGCCTGGACGAGCTGAACGCGGCGCCGTTCCCGCTGCTGCTGCTGGCCGGGGAGGAGGACAGCGTGCTGAGTACCGCGACGGTGCGGCGGGCCGGTGAGCTGCTGCCCCGCGCCCAGGTGGAGATCGTGCCCGGGGCGCCGCACTCGATGTACTGGGAGACGCCCGGGCTGTTCAACGACGCCCTGGGCCGGTTCCTGGCCAGCGTGTACCAGGCGGCCCGGGCCTGACGTCCGCAGGCCGCCCGTGGCACGCTACTGCGGTGACTGACGTTCTCGGCCCGGGTGAGGGCCATGCCCAGTACACCGCCCGGGGCAGCGTGATGTGCTTCAAGGCGCTGGCCGGGCTGGATGACGGCGACCTGTCGCTGATGGAGCGCACGCTGCCGCCCGGTGGCCGGCGCCCGCCCGCGCACCGGCACACGAACTGCTCGGAGGCGTACTTCGTGCTCGACGGCCAGGTGCTGGTCACGGTCGGGGACCAGGACCTGACGGCCGGCCCGGAAGGGTTCGTGCTGGTGCCCCGGGGCACCGCGCACACGTTCGGCAATGTGTCCGGTCAGCCAGCCCGGCTGCTGGTCATCCACGCCCCTGCGATGGATGCCTACTTCGCCGCGCTGCACGACCTGTGGCACCGGGACCGGCCACCCACGCCCGACGAGGAGCGGGAGCTGATGGCCCGGTTCGGCATGGAGCGCGCCTAGCCGCCGCCGGCCACCCCGATCAGGTTGCCCTCCGGGTCGGTGAAGTGCCCGACGACCAGGCCGGTCGGCGCCCGCTCCGGGCCCAGCACGCGCTTCCCGCCCAGGCTCTCGGCCCGCTGCAGCGCGGCCTCGACGCTGGGCACGCCCACGTAGAACAGCACGTGGGCGCCGTATCCCGCGCCGCCGCCGACGCCGCCGGGGATGCCCGTCCCGTCCGGGGTCGTGGTGCGGTTCACGAACCCGTAGTTGTCCGGTTCGGACACCGCCGCCGCGACCGGGGCGCTGGTGTCGAACTCCCAGCCGAACAGGTCACCGAAGTAGCTCCGGAGCCGGGCCGGGTCGGTCCCGATGATCTCGAAGTGCACCACTGGCAGTGCCATGAGTACTCCCTTCCGCCTCGCAGTGCAGACGGTGGCGGCGGCGGAAACTCACCGGCCGGCCAGTACCCGGGCCACCTCGATCGGGCCGGGCTGGCTGCCTTCGTGCAGCACGTGCAGGATGACGTGGTCCGCGCCGGCCTCGCGGAGCTGGCCGATGCGCGCGGCCACCGTGTCCGGGTCGCCCCAGCAGATCAGCTCGTCGGCCAGCCGGCCGGCGTCGGCGGTGCCGAGCCCCATCCGGGCGAAGCTGGCCCGGTAGCCGGGCAGGCCGGCCAGGAAGCGCACCGGCCGGCCGGCCGTCGCCCGGGCCCGGTCCGGGTCGGCGTCCAGCACCAGCATCTGGTCCACCACCAGGGCCGCCTGCTGGCCCAGGATCTGCCGGGCTTCGCGCAGGTAGTCCAGCGTGACCAGCAGCATGATGGCCCCGGCACACCGGTCGCGGGCCAGTTCGAGCTTGCGCGGGCCGAGCGCGGCCAGCAGCCGCCGGCCGGCCGGCACCGGCGGCTCGGCCCGGTCGAGCTGGTCCAGGTAGGCGTGCAGCGCGGCCAGCGACCGGGGCTGCTGCGAGCCGCCCAGGCCGGGCAGGAAGCGCCCCGGCGCACGGGCTTCCAGCCGCGCGTACAGCACGGCGACCGCATCGGCCGGATAGGCATCCGGGGAGATGATGGACGATCCCACCGGCACCGCCGCCGTCGCGTCGACCAGCGCGGCCA
>DATCUG010000309.1:0-3996 GCA_036567525.1 Streptosporangiaceae bacterium
CGGCTGCTGGCCGCGCCGGACGCCGCGGCCGGGCTGGCCGCGGTGCGCGACCTGGCCACCGAGCTGGCCGCCGGGGTTCGCTCGGCCACGCCCGCCCGGGGCTGACCGGCTGCCCGCACCGGCCGGCCGGGCTGGCCGCCCGGGCTGGCCGCCCGGGCCGGACCTGGACCGCTCATCACGTTTGCCGCCCCGGATCCGGGGCACACCCAGAAGGCAATTTGCACGAAGTGTTTCCAGCGGGTCAGGTGTTTCGCAAACCGCGTCAGGCGGGGATGATTGACCTGGTGGCGTAATCTGCGTGTAACCTACGAGCACTAGCTCGGGGAGCCACACCGCGATCAGCGGATCCCGTGGCAGGGCCAACGTCGTCCCGACCGCATGCGAGAACGCAAATTCGGACCGGACGACAGGAGTTTGGATGGCACCTGCCGCTGCAGCGAGCACGGGGGGACTTTACGACAGCAGCTTCGAGCACGACGCCTGCGGCGTCGGCTTCGTCGCTGACCTGTCCGGGCGGCCCAGCCACGACACCGTGGCCAAAGCGCTGACCGTACTCCGCAATCTGGAGCACCGCGGCGCCCAGGGCAGCGACCCCAACACGGGTGACGGGGCGGGCATCCTGACCCAGATCCCGGACGCCTTCTTCCGTGCCGTGTGCGACTTCGACCTGCCGCCGGCCGGCTGCTACGCGGCCGGCCTGGTGTTCCTGCCCGCGGGCGAGGAACGCACCGCCGAGGCGGTGGCGGCAGTCGAGCGGCTGGCGGCGGACGAAGGGCTGACCGTCCTGGGCTGGCGTGACGTGCCGGCCGACCTGGAGCACTGTGGTGAGGGCTCACTGGCCGTGCTGCCGGTGCTCCGCCAGCTGTTCGTCACCGCGCCCGGGGAACGCGGCATCGTGCTGGACCGGCGGGCGTTCTGCCTGCGCAAGCGGGTGGAGCACGAGGCGGTCTGCTACGTGGTCAGCCTGTCCGCCCGGACCATCGGGTACAAGGGCATGCTGACCGCGCCGCAGCTGGCGCCGTTCTACCCGGACCTGTCCGACCCGCGTTACGTGTCCGCGCTGGCCCTGGTGCACTCGCGGTTCTCCACCAACACGTTCCCGTCCTGGCCGCTGGCCCACCCGTACCGCTACATCGCGCACAACGGCGAGATCAACACGGTGCGCGGCAACCGGAACTGGATGCGGGCCCGGGAGGCCATGCTGGACAGCGGGCTGTTCCCGCGGTCCGCGGACGGCCGGGGCATGGAGCGGCTGCTGCCCATCCTGGACGAGACCGGCAGCGACTCGGCCAGCTTCGACGAGTGCCTGGAACTGCTGCACCTGGGCGGCCGCTCGCTGCCGCACGCGATCTTGATGATGATCCCGGAGCCGTGGGAGAACCACGACGAGATGGACCCGGCCCGGCGGGCGTTCTACCGGTTCCACTCCACGCTGATGGAACCGTGGGACGGGCCGGCCTGCGTGGCGTTCACCGACGGCACGGTGATCGGGGCGGTGCTGGACCGCAACGGGCTGCGCCCGGGCCGGTACTGGGTGACCAGGGACGGTCTTGTCGTGATGGCCAGCGAGGTTGGCGTGCTGGACATCGACCCGGCCGACGTGGTGCGAAAGGGGCGGCTGCAGCCCGGCCGGGTGTTCCTGGCCGACACCGGCCAGGGCCGGATCCTGGAAGACGCCGACGTCAAGTCCGAACTGGCTGCCGAGCATCCGTACGAGGACTGGCTGCACGCGGGCCTGCTGCACCTCGATGACCTGCCGGACCGGGTCCGGGCGCTGCCCGGCGCGGCCGAGCTGACCACCCAGCAGCAGCTGTTCGGCTACACCGAAGAGGAACTGCGGATGCTGCTGGCCCCGATGGCGCGGGCCGGGGCCGAGCCGGTCGGGTCGATGGGCACGGACACGCCGATCGCCGTGCTGTCCGACCGGCCCCGGCTGCTGTTCGACTACTTCACCCAGCTATTCGCGCAGGTCACCAACCCGCCGCTGGACGCCATCCGGGAAGAGCTGGTCACCTCGCTCGAGGTCTCGACCGGCCCGGAAGGCAACCTGTTCGAGCCGGGCCCGGCGTCCTGCCGGCAGATCGTGCTGCCCTACCCGGTGATCAGCGACAACGACCTCAACAAGATCATCCACATCAACGACGACGGTGACCTGCCCGGGTTCGCGTCGTACGTGGTGGACGGCCGGTACCCGGTGGCGGGCGGCGGCGACAGCCTGCGCGAGCGGCTGGCCGAGATCTGCGCCGAGGTGTCCGCGGCCATCGCCGGCGGCGCACGGATCATCGTGCTGTCCGACCGGAGCGCCGGGGCTGACCCGGCCAGCGGGCTGGGCCCGATCCCGTCGCTGCTGCTCACTGGCGCGGTGCACCATCACCTGATCCGGGAACGGACCCGGACCCGGGCCGGGCTGATCGTGGAGTCCGGCGACGCCCGGGAGTGCCACCACATCGCACTGCTCATCGGCTACGGCGCGGCGGCCGTCAACCCGTATGTGGCCCTGGAGACGGTGCAGGACATGGTGCGCCGCGGCGTGCTGGAAGGGGTCACCACCCGGAAGGCGGCGGCCAACCTGATCAAGGCGCTGGGCAAGGGCGTGCTGAAGATCATGTCGAAGATGGGCGTGTCCACCGTCGCGTCCTACACCGGGGCGCAGATCTTCGAGGCGGTCGGGCTGGGCCCGGACGTGATCAGCACCTGCTTCACCGGCACCACGTCCCGGCTGGGCGGGATCGGCTTCGCCGAACTGGCCACCGAGGCCGCGGCGCGGTACCGGCGGGCCGTGCCGGCCCGCGGCGCCGGGCCGGACCACCGGCGGCTGGACACCGGCGGTGAGTACCAGTGGCGCCGCGAGGGCGAGCCGCACCTGTTCGACCCGGAGACCGTGTTCAAGCTGCAGCACGCCACCCGGACCCGGCGCTACGAGATCTTCAAGGAATACACCCGGCTGGTGGACGGCCAGTCCGCCCGGCTGATGACGCTGCGCGGCATGTTCCGCATCCGCGGCGCCGAGCCGCAGGCCGGCGGTGAATCCACTGACCCACGTGGGCTGGGCGCAGCGTCGCACCCGGCCCGCGTGCCGATACCCATTGACGAGGTCGAGCCGGTGTCGGCCATCGTGCGCCGGTTCTCCACCGGCGCCATGTCCTACGGCTCGATCTCGGCCGAGGCGCACCAGACACTGGCCATCGCGATGAACCGGCTGGGCGCGCGGTCCAACACCGGCGAGGGCGGCGAGGACCCGGACCGGTTCGTGCCGGATGCCAACGGCGACCTGCGCCGGTCGGCGGTCAAGCAGGTGGCCAGCGGCCGGTTCGGGGTGACCAGCGAGTACCTGGTCAACGCGGACGACCTGCAGATCAAGATGGCCCAGGGGGCCAAGCCAGGGGAGGGCGGCCAGCTGCCCGGGCACAAGGTGTACCCGTGGATCGCGAAGACCCGGTACTCCACGCCCGGGGTGGGGCTCATCTCCCCGCCGCCGCACCACGACATCTACTCGATCGAGGACCTGGCCCAGCTCATCCACGACCTGAAGAACGCCAACCCGCTGGCCCGGGTGCACGTCAAGCTGGTCGCCGAGGTGGGAGTCGGCACGGTGGCGGCCGGCGTGTCCAAGGCGCACGCCGACGTGGTGCTCATCTCCGGGCACGACGGCGGCACCGGCGCCGCCCCGCTGACCAGCATCAAGCACGCGGGCGCGCCGTGGGAACTCGGGCTGGCCGAGACCCAGCAGACGCTGCTCCGGTCCCGGCTGCGGGACCGGATCGTGGTGCAGACCGACGGCCAGCTGAAGACCGGCCGGGACGTAATCATCGCCGCGCTGCTCGGCGCTGAGGAGTTCGGCTTCGCCAGCGCCCCGCTGGTCGTCTCCGGCTGCATCATGATGCGGGTCTGCCACCTGGACACCTGCCCGGTCGGGGTGGCCACGCAGAACCCGGAGCTGCGGCAGCGGTTCACCGGCCAGCCGGAGTTCGTGGTCAACTTCTTCGAGTTCATCGC